>RFJU01000145.1 GCA_003694805.1 Candidatus Woesearchaeota archaeon
ATTATTGCCTTAAGGTATGTCGGAACGAACCCCCTCTTGATGCTTCTCTCTGCAGCCATTATTGACGACTTTGTGATGTGCAGGTTGAAGCTCACCCCTACAAGTTCTACCTCTACATACTCGTTGCTCACTGTGCTGTACGCCCCTGGATACTTCTTCATCTGTGCCTTTGGACTGATTTCCTTCTTCATTCTGACTCCCTCCAGTTCATTCGTTCTTCCTCGAAAATCTTGCAGGCCAAAACATGGCTACAATTTCCATTCTTGGCGAAGCCCTGGCAGTCGCAATTCCAGGTTCCTTCCAGGACATTGTGTTCCACATGCTTCGCCCTCTTATTGTAACCCTTTTTGGGAAGGATGGTGTACACTCTCCTGGTGCTGGTTGATATGGGGCTTTTGCGTACCAGGCCGTACTTCACTATGTTCTCTGCCTTCTTCCTGATGCTGGGCTTTTCCAGCACTCTTTCTTTTTGGTTCCAATATGGGAATTCGGTTTCGTTCATTTTCGTTCCTCCTTTTGAGTTCTTCTTGCAGGAGTATGCGGAATGCTCTCCTGCTTACTTCTTGGCTGGCCACGCTGTTGATGAAGTACTTGTAAATTCCTTCTGGCGTGGCGCCTCTCTGGATCCTGGCCACTCCTTCGGTTCGGATCCAGGCCATTTCTTTTTGGCCTTTTTGGCCCAGGGGTGTTTGTTGTTGTTGCTTCAGGGCTTTGATTTCTTCTTTGAGTTCCTCGGCCCTGCGCATAATTTTTTCGAGTTCCTTTGTTTTCGCTTCTAACGACATGAACTCTCGGCGGTATGCTTCATTGAGCCAGTCGCTGATGTTGGTAACGGCCAGGTTTCGCCGCATGTGATCGGCGATGTCCTGGTCGACAGAAAAAGTGCGGGGAACTCTTTTCATTCGGTGTTCCCCCTTGCTTTTTGGAGGAGGTTCAGGGCCTCCTCCACTTCTTTCAGTTCCTCTTTAAATCGTCTTGCGTCTTGTTCTGCTGCTTGCAGTTCTCCTTTGAGTTTGTCCCTTTTCTGGGTTAGTTCTACGAAAATTTTGTTTATCGTTCTGTTCATTCGGATCCCTCCTTGAGTTCTTCATATGTTGTGTTTATCCCTCGGTCTTTGAGGAAACAGTGCAGTTGCCAGAGGCCGAGTGCTTTTTCGCTTGGGATGTAAGAGTCCATCAGCATCCCCTCCGTGCATGGTAGAATTCTATTATTGAAGGATCCTTCTTTGCGGCTTTCAAGAATTCGTGTTGGGTGCCTGCGGTCTTGATGTGATTCAAGATCTCCAGAAGTTTTTTTATTTCTGTTTCGTTTCGTTTCATTTCGTTTCCTCCTGGCCAGCGGCTCTTGGCTGTTGGCTTACCACTATTACAGAACTTTGAACTTTTTAAAACTTTCGGAATTTTTGCCTGTTTTTCGTGATTTAATCACTGTGTTGTTACATTTGTTGGTGTTTGTTTATGGCTTGAATAAATCTTAACTTTGGCTGTGTTCTGGTTGTGGTTGTTGGTGTTTATGTTGGACCAGGAGCAATTATTCGTGAATCTGTTATTCTCAAT
>RFJU01000146.1 GCA_003694805.1 Candidatus Woesearchaeota archaeon
ACATTCACCGTCACAGAAACATTCGTATTATTCCTCGTCACATTATCCGACAACGAAACACTCACAATCACCGGAGAAACACTATCCACCAAGATAGACACCCCTTCAGACGTGTTGCTGTTGCTGGAGGCATCAGTAGCATTGAATCGCAAAAAGCACGTTCCTTCTCCACACCCCAGCGCAGTCGCGTTCGTCACCACCGTCCACAACGTCGCCGACACGTTAGACATGGAAACCGTTGAACTATTTCCTACAACTACTGAAGCGACCGTGTTATTGTCATCGACGGTCACGTTTATTCGTATCGAAGCGTTTGCATGCACAACAGAATCGTTGACAACGCCACCGGATACCGAAGGCGGCACCGTATCTACAACTGTGTACGTTGTTGTTTCCGAATCGTTTCTGTTCCCCGAGGTGTCGTTTGCAATGATTGTCACGTTGTGAACCCCTAGGACGAACGTATTTGCGTACGAAGCGTTGTAGCGCCCGTCGGCATCTCCATCGAGCAGCGTGATCGTTTCACTCGTGCCGTTCGGCCATGAAATATTTGCAAGAACAGTATCTACTGCGACGTTATCGCTTACGTTCGCTGCAATCTCCACTGGGGAAAACTGTTCAACTGTTGAAGGCGTCGCGGTTACAGCAGACACTGCAGGGACGGCCGTGTCGTTAGACGCTTCTGTGGTGAAGTTGAATTCTCCCGACTGGTTCTTGTTGCCAGCGACATCTGTTGTGTTCACAACGTAGAAATACGTCGTGTTGGGGGATAGATTTACGATTGTTACTGCGTGCTGCACGCCGATGGAATTATTTGCGACGGAGAACGTGTAGTTCCCACTCGATGTCCCGTACCACACCACTCCTGTTGTGTTCTCGTTCGTCTGCCATTGCACAACCGCGCTCTCATTCGTTATAGACGAATTTGTCACGTTGGAGATCGTGGCCGGCGTGTTGTCGTTTGTTATAGTTAGCGTGGTTGATGCGTTTGTATTGTCCGCCTCATCTGTGACAATGAAGGCGATGACACATTGTCCTTCTGGACAGCCGAGTGCAGAGGCGTTTGTAACTGCTGAATAGAGCGAGCCGTTTACTAGATTGAGCGAAACAGAAGACGTGTTCTGTGCCGTGACTGCAGCCACACCTGTATTGTCTGAGGCGGTGATGTTGAGTCGTATCGGCGTCGTGTTCTGCACAAGCGATGCATTGACTGATGCGTTCTGTGCTGAAGGATTTATGTCGTCAATGGTGAAGGTTGCACTCGTATCCGTCGCGTTATTATCAGCCTCATCAACCGCGACCACATCCACCGGGGAGCCGCCTGCAACAAGCGCAATCGTACCATTCCACAAGCCACCACCCACACTCACCAAACCAACACCTTCCGCAGAAACCGACACCACACCCGTCGCGTCACTAACATTCACCGTCACAGAAACATTCGTATTATTTTTCGTTATGTTATCCGACAATGAAACGCTGTGAATAGTTGGCGCGGTATCGTCAATGATGAATCCTGCGCTCGTGTCTGTCTGGACATTCCCAACTCCGTCTGTTGCAATAACATCTACTGGGGAGCCGCCCGCAACAAGCGTAATCGTGCCATTCCACAAACCACCACCCACACTCACCAAACTAACACCCTCTGCAGAAACTGACACCACGCCAACAAGGGCATCGGAAACATTCACCGTCACAGAAACATTCGTATTATTTTTCGTTATGTTATCCGACAACGAAACGCTGCTAATCGTGGGCGATGTCGTGTCCACCGTGATGTTCACTCCCGTATCACTCCCCACAGTTCCTGTGCTCTTTGTCGCGTTCACGGTTATGTTGTACACACCATCGGGCAAACCCTCCTGGGTCGCGTTGAAGTTGTACGTAAAAACCGTGCCGCTTGTTGTGTTGGTTACATTCACTACAAGGTCGCCGCTGGTGTTAAAGAAAAAGAACGTGGCATTTTGTGCAACTTCGTTGGTTGTCGCGTTAAGAAGAAAAGTGGCGTTGTGCTGAGAATTGTTAGAGGGCGCTGTGAGAGAAACCAGCAGCGGCGTGTCAAGAATGGTCACGTTTGATGCATTCACCGCAGAACCGTACGCTTCACCATCAAACGGACGCACCTCGCACGTCCAAACTTCTCCGACGCTCGTGTTTCCGCTCCCGAGTACGTGGCTGGCGAGCGTCCCGTTGGAAACCCCAAAGCTCGTGTTCAAAAAAGAAGAGCCGTCAACGAACCACGTGATATTGACCGAGAGCGACTGGCCTGTGTTGTTATCCTCGACAACGAACGAGCAGTTCAAATCTTCATTGACCAGAGGAGAGAGCGGCGTAAGATTAATTTGCACCACGGCAGGGAGTTGGTTAGGAGGGTTCGTCGTCACTGAAATATTGTTTTCAGCAGAAACACTTGTGTTCTTGTTTCCCGCATCGTCCACGGTGTAAACCTGAAACGTGTACGCCGTAGCAGCCACCAATCCAGTGACGTTATAAGATGTTTGCGACGTGTTCGCTACGAAAACACTCCCATCACGCCACACTTCAGTGTGGTTCACATCAGTTGCGTTCGACACGTTCCAGGCCAAGAACACCCACGTTCTTCCCGTTGACTGGTTCGTCAAATTCTCAGCCTGCAACGGGGGCGTGTCATCAACGGTCAATGAAGCCGTTACTGAATTGTTGACGTTGCCGTAGTTGTCCACCGCCGTGAACGTAAGCGTGCATACGCCTTCTCCACACCCCAGCGCAGTCGCGTTCGTCACCACCGTCCACAACGTCGCCGACACGTTAGCCATCACAACACTTGAAGCATTGCTCACGTTCACCCCTGCAACGCCCTGCGTGTCCGTGACCGTTACGTTAATCTCGACAGGGTCGGAACTCCTCGCCAAAGAAGGCGTCACCGTCGGGCTTGAAACCGACGGAGGCGTCCCGTCCGACACGTTAAACCATGTCGTGACTGAATCGTTCACATTCCCGACAGTATCGTTAGCAATAAATGTGACATTGTACCTCCCAAGAAGCGACGTATCAGAAAATGTGCCGTTGAACCTGCCGTCCGAGTTCGTATCGCTTAACGTGATTGTGCTAACACTGGCGTTCGGCAAAGAAACGCTTGCTTCAACTGCCTCAACTCCGACAAGCGCGTCCGACGCGTTCACTTCTAAAACCACTTGCTCGCTCTCGTTGTAGAGCGTTCCTGCAAGAGGCGCAGGGTCTCCTACAACGGGCGGTGTTGCATCAATAGTCACGTTTGCGTTCGTTGCAGAGACCGTCGTTCCTGAAGTATTCGTTGCGTTGGCAGTGATGTTGTACACCCCGTCCGGAAGACCCCTCTCTGTCGCATTATATGAAAAGAGAAAGGTCGTGCCAGGCGTCGTGTTTGTTACATTGTCAACAACAACCCCCGAGGCATTTATAAAGAAGAACGTCACGTTGCTCGCCTGAGCGTCTGTTGATGCGTTCAGCAAGAAACTACCCTGATTCGTTGAATTCTCTGCAGGGGTGTGAATTGTGACTTGCGCCAATGCCAAAACGTACACACTCAGCAAGAAGAGGACTATCAGCCCGCCAACACCACTGAGCATCACCACCCTGCTTTGGCCCTTCGGCCCCACTGGAACCACCACCCCTCTTTGCATCAATCCTGCATCGATTTTCCTCCTTGAACAAACAAAACACCATATTTAAATATAGTGTTACCACTTTTTAGAAAGTATCTAAGACTTTTTTTCGTGACCCGCCCTTCACCCCACGCACGCTTAAGAAGCAAATACGTACACACAGCCATTTTTAAAACAAGCAAGGAACGAACAGCACACACACCATTGGAAAAGCCTGCTAACGTTCTTTGACCAAACAACAAGAAATCAACCCGCTCCCTTGGCAGAAAAGCGTCTTCTTCTGCTGCACTACAAAAAAGCTTAAATACCTTCCGCCCTAAGAACGCCTATCCCTCTAAGAACGAAACAGCACCGAAGAACGAAACAAAATGCCCTTCACGCGCATAACCATCATCAAAAGTAAACGCCCCAGTCCTGGCAACGTCAACGAAGAACTCCAATGGTTTGGAGGATCGTTGGGTCTTTTCAATTTGCGTGACAAGGACAAGTCGTGCTTTCGCATCTTCATCACCCTTCTCAAGCAGCTGAAGACCGGTGCTAAACTCACCAGCGACGCCATTGCAGAGGACACCGGCTTGAGCAGAGGAACAGTAATCCACCACTTGAAAAAACTCATGAACGCCGGACTCGTAGCCCACTACAAAAACACCTACCAACTCCGCGTCAAAACGCTTGAAGACCTCGTTACCACAACACAAGCGGCGATAAACGAAACGATGAACGAGCTTCTTGCCAGTGCGAAAGAACTGGACAAGCAACTTAACTTAAAAGAAGAAAAAAAATAAAAAAAAAGAGAGAGGGTAAAAACGCCTTTCTCTTGCTTACTTCACGATTTCTTTTTCTTCGCGAAGATAAAAAAGGCAATCCCCGCGACGATGAGTAGCAGAAGAGCAATGCTTGCACCCGCACGGAGAGGAGAACCCACGACAAAACCAGTAACGCCTCTCAAACCCGTTGTGCTGCCTTCCGACGTTGCAGGGAGGCCGTTGTCATCCTCGCCGCCGGTTGCCTGAACATCCACCGGTGCGCTGGCACGAAGCTCAGGAGGAATCTCGCACTCGCGCTCCTCTGCAGGCTTATTCTCCAGCGACTGGCACCGATTGCTATCCACGCACACCCTTTTTTGAAAGCCATTTAGACAATCCAGCCAGTCAGAGCACGTCCAGTCTGGAACGCACACGCCGCTTTCCTCGCCATCTCCCGCATCTTCAGAACTGGTTGTTGAGGCGACAAAACGGCCGCCTCCGCCGCCACCTCCGCCACCTCCGCCGCTGGAGGAGGAGCCTCCGAGGTTAACGCCGTTCACATCTAAATCCAAGCGGTGCGTGTTGTCATAATCGCCGGACGCGCTTCCTGAATTGAAAATCGCCCGCTCGCCCGTGTCAACATCCTGCACGTAGAACACAATCTCCTTTCCGTTCCTATCCCCGCGAGGATCATCAATAAGGAATACAGGATCATAGCCGTATTTTCCTGCCTTCGTCTTCGTCAAGTACGTCGCTCCGTCAATCACTGCCTTCACGACTAAGCCATCCGGCGCGGGTCCTCCGTTCACCGTAACCGTTCCGTAGAACTGCTCTGGCTGGCCACTTGACGTCTGCGCAGAAACAAACCCTGCTGGAAACGCAACCAAGCCAAGAACTAAAAAGACCAAGCTCAACACGTTCACCTGAAACCATACCATCCTTCTAAAAGCCCTTCTAAAACCTTTCATTTTTACCCCCATAAAATAGCAACTAGGAACGCTTCTTTGTTTTTAAACTTTTTCTTCCTATCCGCCTTCTCTTAGATCAAAAGCGGAAAAAGACACCAACGGCACAACCCTATCAAAAAAAACCTTGCCGAAGGAGCTGATTTTGAAAGCGAAGAAGAAAAAAAAGAAAAAAAATAGTGGAGCGGTCAAACACCCCTGCCTCTCCCGCTTTGGGGCATCCGCCCGTCCAAGATCGGCGTTCTACGAGTTCCGTTCCGCCTTACTCAAACGGGGCTCCCGGCCAGACGCACTGGAACTCTGAGTTCCACACACAGCTCGTTGCTGGCGCGTAGATGTCCTCAACATCGAGTTCGACCCAGTACCCGCGGCCTGCGTACATCACGTTGTCGCCTTCAAAGTAGTACTGGTCTCCGCACGTGTTCACGCCTGACCAGTACGCGTTGTGACCGCCACAGTTGATGTACGTCCAAACACTGCTCCACCTCGGGTAGCCCTCCTGCGTATCAACCAAGGAGTTGAGAGCACAGTAGCTGTTACTTCCGTACGTGTCGCCCGGGTACTCGTCTTCACAAATGGCGGTGTAGTCGTACTCGTCGTCGTACTCTTGCCATTGGGTTCCATAATACCCGATGAGGTTCCACCCTGGCAGGAGCGTTCTTGACGGAGGCACCTTGCCCGGCTGGAAGAGGCTTCCACCTAAGAGGAGGTCCTCATCCTCTCTCATCAACACCCAATAGCCATACCCTGGCCTGATAGCGTCCAGGTTGCTCGGCCCATCAGGTGACCACACCAGCCATCCGCTCGGGTCAGCATCAGGATCCGTGGGGTCGTACGCCCAGACAGAGTCAACGTTTTCAAGCTGGCCAAAGACGGCATCCGGGTCGTCGTTGAGGAGGACGAACGGCACCGAGATCAAATTCCACTTCTTGAAGAGTGAAATCTTAAACGGCTTACCCTCGACCTTGAAGTACTCGGTGTCAACATCTTCGCCGACGTTGCCCACGTTGTCAACACAATAGTACGAGAGTCTGTGCCAAGTCTCCTCATTAAAGAGGAAGTCCTCAACACCTCCTTCAACACAGCAATAGCCATCGCCGCTCTCGTTGTACGTCCTGCCTTCACCTTCACAGTACGACTGCGTCGCGTCCTCGCCGTCTAGACCGACTTGGAAGCAGATGCTCGTCGCCCCGGACGGGTGAGGCTCCTGGTCTTCACACGCGAGGTTAATGGGCGTGAGAAGGGTAATGTCCCAGCAAATCGTTTCTCCGTCTTCACCCACTTCGCACACTTCGCGAATGTCCGGGTAGAAGGTTTCCCCAAGATCCATATTCTCCTCGCTCATGGGCGATTTGGGGTCGTCAACCGTTTTTGCTGTGACCGGCGGCGTGGTGTCAACGAAGACACAGCGCTTCTCCGTGTTTTCCTTCCCTACATGATCCACCGCGTGCACTTCAATGAGGTGGCATGACTCTTCATCAATGGTGAACGACTCATTCTCCCACGAAAGCGAAGAGAACTCGCCTTCTCCTTCCGCTTCAGCGCAGAGCTTGGTATTGTAACAGCTCGCGTCATCAACGAGCGAGACGCGGTAGGAGACGTCGGCCACACCGGACGGGTGCGGCTGCGGATCAACCACGTCAACGCTAATTGGCGTAAACGCGTTGATGTACTCGCTACCATTCGCGTCTTGGTAATACGGCTCGCCAAGCACGATCTCAATTTCCGGAGCCTTCTTGTCGACAAAGACACAGCTTGCCTTGATCGCTTCATCGTTTTCAAGGTTGTCCGTGCTGAAGTATTCAACCATGTGACAGCTCTCTTCAGGGATGCCAAATGGCGTTCCGTTAAAGAGCATCCACTCAGACAAGTTGCTCGCGTCATGGATTGGCTGGCAGTACTGCTCTGGATCTTGGCAGTACACATCCTTAACGAGCGTGTAGCGGTAGTACGTGCCCTGCAAACCTGACGGGTGCGGCTGCGGATCTTCAGCAGAGAGGTTGACCCGCGACGCGGTATCAATGTACGTCACGTTATGGCACACTACTTCGCCGGTGTCGTTGCCATCCCCGTTCGTATCGCCTGCTTTGTCGTCAGGATAGACCACCTCGCACACTTCAACTTCGAACACGGGCGCGAGATAGTCCAGCTCCGTCACAGGAGGCTTCGTATCAACAGCGAACCACTCGACATCCACGTCGTTTGTGTTGCCCAAAGCATCCTCGCAAACGTATTCGACGTTGTGGATGGAGTCTTCCAGGAAGGAGAACGAATACACGACGCCATCACGGTCGTACCCGTTCTTCACAGGTTCCTTGCTGACACAGCAGTACCCTGTTTCATTGTCAAACTCGCCACCGAATTCATCACAGTATTTGTCGGTGAGGTACGAAACGTTCCCGCTGCGCGAATCTCCTTCATACGAAATCTTGTAGCACAAGTCTTCGTACTCAACCGGGTGTGGAAGCGGATCGTCGCACGAAAGCGTCACAACCGAGTCCTGCCCAACAAACCAGTCAAGGCCGCTACCGCAGTCCGGATCGGTCGAGTTCGAGCAGTCAGCATCGCCGCCTTCCCCAATAAACTCGCTTGGCTCTGAGACGTCTTTCATTCCGATCGGTGCAGAGTTATCTACAAAGACGCATTGCCACTGGAGCGGCTCTTCATTCCCGAGCGCGTCCACACTGTAATACTCGATTACGTGACACGACTCCGGCTCTTTGAAAAACGGCTCTTCATAGACTTGGAACGGCACATCAGGATCTTCTACCACGCCAAGGTAATACTCGGGGTTGCAGTAATTCGTTGTTCGACACTTTTGCGCATCCCCGCACTTGAGCGGCGCCTCATCCTTGATGTGACCGCAGACCTTGTTGGCCTCCACCGGGTCGCTGATGTACAGGTTCCTCCAATACGTCGTTTCATTCCCGACCTTCTCATCGTAAACGCTGAGTGTTACGGGAGTCAACGACGTAATCCATCGAGCAAAGCCACATCCTTCATCAGAACAGAACGAGCCATACCCTTCATCTGGGAAGCGTGGCTCTCCATACGTCTTGGTCGTCTCCGGAGGCGTGATGTCAACGAGGAACACCTCCTCGTCGTACGCTTCGTTACCGAGCGCGTCCTCACACCACACTTTCAAAATATGGCGGGAGTCTTCTGAAAAAGACACGTCAGTACCCGGCTCTTCAAACAACCCGCTCTCGACGAGGCACAGGCCGGTTGTTTCATCCCATTTTCCCTGCGCGTCGTCGCACTCGCCGCGTGACGCTTCCCACCAGATCTCGTACGAGCAGGCTACGTCATCAACATTGCAGCCGTTCCCTGTCGGGTCCGGATCTTCAACGCCAATGGAAATTATTGTTTCGTCCGTGACGTAGCATGAATCGTTGCTTCCCATTTCTGGCGGGCAGTCGCCAACTTGCGGACCATCAACCGTTTTTGTAATGACGGGGGGCGTTGCGTCAACCCTGAACACAGCAACGTACGGCTCGTCAGCCGTTCCACTCGTCTTGTTCACCGCATCGTAGCAGTAATACTCGATCTTGTGCACGCTATCCTCGCCAAAGAAGATTTCTTTTTGGACAACGTCACCGTTGGGGTCGATCCACTCGCTCCACTCCTCTGAGATGTCATCCCAGACGCGGTACCACAGTGAAACACTGTTTGAAGGGTGCGGACCGACGTCCTCGCAGGTAAGCGTGATAGGTGTTTCTGTCGTCACCCACGATTCACACCCGCTCGGGTCGTCGCCATCGCAAGGCGTGCTCGGGCTGCCAACATCGTGATTTACAACAGGAGGCGTCTTATCGACGAAAAAGCATTCTGCCTGCATTGCCTCCTTGTTGCCGAGATGGTCAACGCTGAAGTAATAGAGCGAGTGGCAGCTCTCCTGAAAGCCGCCGAGGATTTCTCCCGGCCTGAGCAACTTCCACTCTGCACCAACGCCGCACGCGTCATGAGCATTGCTCTCTACGCAATCATACCACTCTGGCGTTCCCTCACCAAACTCGGCTGCGCACCTGTCTTGTTGATCATCGATGCAGCCAGCGTATTCCTCGACATCGTACGGTGAACGAACTCCGCTCGTGTCGCAATACGTTTCGGGGTCGTAGCAGCGATCCCACTCGTCGCTGTCTTTCTCGCCAAAGTAGCGGTCAAAATACCACGTCTTGTCAACGCCGATGTTGCAGGAAAACCCTGTCGGGTCAGGATCCGCCGCTGTCAAGATGACGGTGCTGACACCATCAATCCACTGCGCCCCGTTCTGGTCTTGCTTGTAGGGGCCATCAAAGTCTAGCGTCGTCTCGGGCTCGGTGTCGTCCACCTTGTCGGTTTCTTCCACGACGACCTTGTTGCCTGCGAGGTCAAAACACTCAATCTCAATGAAGTGTTCTGAATCTTCATCAAACTGAATATTCCATTCTACAACGCCGTTGCTCGCCTCGATGGTCTCCCAGGCTTCCGGGTCATTATCATCGAGGGTATAGCGCCACTGGCAATACTCTATGCCGAGGTCGCACTCGTCATCATCATCAACTGCACTCACATTAATAACGGTTGATTGGGTTATCCAAAAGTCACACGTTTGTACGTCTGGGTTGCACGTGTCGTCCATCAAGACACGGGGCTCCCCAACAACCTTGGTCACTTCAGGGTCCGAACAATCAACCTGAACGAAGGGGAATTTAAAGACAACTTCACCAAGCGGCTGCTTATCATCAATCGTGGCAATCTTAAATTCGTTTCCGCACTCGCTGTTCGTGTCATCCAGCGTAGCAGTGAACGTGAACTCCTCTGTTTCGTTCTCATCAATCTTCCGAGGATCATTAATGGCGATTTCGTACTGGCAATAATTGAAGAGGGCAAGCCGGTCATCAAGCGTCCACCCATCAGGAGGCGCTCCGCATTGAAAATCGACAATGCCCGGGTCGCGCGAGCCATCGCCGTCCACATCATCATAAATGCGGACTTCACGCACGCTGTCCGGTCCGAGATTCGTAATGGACACGGTGAACGTCTGGCTCAAATCACCACAGTTCGCAATGTCCGGGCTGATGCTCACCTGCGTGTCGTGCTCGGCTGAAACGCTCATCGCGCTCAGCACTACTGCTGCAATTAATACTATGCTTGCCAGAATTTTCTTCATCATAGAACACCTCCAAGCGTTAGAATGACAGTATTTTTTATTGTATTTGTTTTATTGTATTTGCCGTGGTTGTTCAATACGGGCTCGGCAACGGCCTTCCCGATGGGTACGGTGCAGACGTGCTGGAGCGTACTCCAAAAAGAAAGAGGCTTCAACATACGAGGCTCATAGCAAGTCCTTACCGGCGCCATAGGCACCCCCCAGCGTACAGGAATCTCTCAACCACTCTTGAAGGGTAGATGCACATGTTCTATTTAAATTTTTTCAAAACAGGGCAAACTTTGCTTTTTTTAAAAAAAGAAAGAAAAACACGTATTTTCGACACCAAACAAGGACAAAAAAAGCCGTTTTTTTAGTGGTTCTAGGACCAGTCCTGCCACAAACAAGCCAACCTTCTCTTCTTCTGTTCTTCTTTCT
>RFJU01000147.1 GCA_003694805.1 Candidatus Woesearchaeota archaeon
GGAAAGGCCGTGACCGCGACGAAAGGAATGACACCAAGCGCGTTTCTTGAAGCAATTAAGGAAGGAAACGCATTCATCTTCGGAAAGCAAGCATCTCCAACCAAGCGCTTCAGCAATCTTCCCACCATCTTCACGCAAAAAGCAAACACCCTCCTCAAAGGAGCTCGCAGGCGACAACATTGATTCTTTCTACCATTGACTCATTCCTCCTCGCCAAGAACAGCAAAATTTAAATAAGAGTACTACCGATTCAGCCCACGCAACGAACCTTCCCGGAGCCCGTAACAAGTACAAAGGGCAGGAAGGGAAAGGAAAGAAATAGGAAAGCAAGGACCAAGGACAAGAACCCGCCCAGCAAACCTTTCAAGTAACACACAGGAGAAGCCCCTTACTGGAAGGGGCACTTTCGAGCGGCGACAACCCATGCACTACCAAAGCAGCGACTTCCTCAGCAAAGACGAACCCACCGAAGATGAATGGCAAGTGATGGAGCAATACGCCACAATTCTCTCCACGTGCAACGTTTCACTCTTCATACAAGGTCACGAAGCACCCTACTTCTTTCCCTCCTACCACGCATTCGAGCAATTTCTTTTGTCCATGAGATGGTGCGAGAAACGCGACGCAGCAGTCCAATCCAGGGTAGATTACTGTGTTGAAGACATCATTACCGAAAACATGATCCAAGAGCGAGAACGGGACGAACGAACAGCAACGCAGTTCTTTAACGCCCTTGATCGAGCCGTAGCAGAGCATCAAGGAAGCAGCTTCGGCTCCCCCGGTGATGGCTTAACACCTGACGTACAAGCACACTGCTACGAGCAAGCCAACCAAGAAGTACCACGTTACTGGTCCGAAGACACCTGGCAAAAACCAGGAGACATTGCCCGACTTGTCCAAGAGAACAGGAACGCCATTGATGCGCTCTCACTCCTCGCGGCCCAGCGCGCGCAGCCCTCCACCTACCTTCCACCACCAGTGGAGCAAGGAAACGCCACGCGAGGAACAACACAAGAAACAACGAAGGATAAGGTGGCATAGCACGCGAGTGGCATAACGCGTTGTGTTCTTCACAGGTGCTTTCTCACCAAGCAGTTCTGCCTCTATGTTCCATTCCCTAGTTCAATCTCGCTCAAAGAGA
>RFJU01000148.1 GCA_003694805.1 Candidatus Woesearchaeota archaeon
ACTCTTTCCTGGTGCAAAGGCCAGGGACGTCCAGTGGGAAGCGAAGACCCCGTGAAACTTTACTGTAGCCTGATCCTGTGACGTGGAGCTTGTTGTATAGCGTAGGTAGGAGCCGTTTGAAGCTATGGGCGTCAGCTCGTAGTGAGGCGTCAATGTAACACTACCCTTCGAGTTTCGCGCCACTCACCCGTGAGGGGACACGATTTGGTGGACAGTTTGGCTGGGGTGGCACGCCGTTGAAAAGGTATCAATGGCGCCCAAAGGTTGGCTCAGGCGGGTCAGAAATCCGCCGTGGAGTGTAAGGGCAAAAGCCAGCCTGACTGGGACCTCAACGTGACCGGTTCCAGAGGCGAAAGCCGGGCCTAGCGATCAGTTATGTCTCCCTTTGTGGGAGCTAGCTATGACCGAAAAGTTACTCCGGGGATAACAGAGTTGTCGCGCCCGAGAGCTCACATCGACGGCGCGGCTTGCTACATCGATGTCGGCTCATCCTATCCTGGCCGTGCAGAAGCGGCCAAGGGTGGGGGTGTTCACCCATTAAAAGGGTTCGTGAGCTGGGTTCAGAACGCTGTGAGGCAGTTTGTTTGATATCTACTGGACGTGTGGATGAGTCTGAGGGGAAGGACCACTTAGTACGAGAGGAACGGTGGTTCGGCGCCACTGGTCTACCGGTTGTCCGACAGGGCAGTTGCCGGGCAGCTACGCGCTCGGGGATAAGTGCTGAAAGCATCTAAGCACGAAGCCCTCCTCGAAAAGAGACTCTAGGGCTCCCATAGAAGATGGGGTTGATAGAAGTGGGGTGTACGCGCCGAGCTTTTGCGAGGTGTTCAGCCCGCACTCACTAATCGCCCGCCCTTCTTTTTTTGTGTACGTAAAAAAAGGGTGGCTGCTTCCACGGATTTTTTTTTCCTTTGCGCGTTTTGCCTCTCTTTTTTTATCTCTTTTTTTCACCGTGTTTCTTTTTTTCTTCCTTGCTAGCTTTTTTTGGGGAAGAGAAAGGGGAGGGTGTCTGCAAGGTTGTTGGTTGGGATGTGAACGTCTGCTGCGCTGACAACTTCCTCGTCGCGCGTGTTGAACGCGATGGACAGGCCTGCGTTGCGGAACGCTTCGATGTCTCCTTTGCTGTCCCCGACGTAGGCGCAGGCTTCCTTGCGTATGCCGAGTTTTTTGCAGAGTGTTTTGAGAATGGCAGCTTTGACTTCTTTGCCGTGTTTGACGGTCGCGATGAAGTCTCCGCTGATGATGCCGTTTTTGATGACGAGTTCATTGGCGTAGACGTCGTCGACGCCCAGGTCGCGTTGTGCTCGTCTGGCAAGGTCGAGGCTGGAGGCGCTGATGATGGCCGTGTGCGTGTTGTGGCGGCGCAAGTGGTTGAATGTTTCTTTCACGCCAGGGAGGTATGCTGCTTTATTGACGAGGTCAACGTAGGGCTTGGCATGTTTTCCTTTCCAAAGTTTTTTGACAACTTCCTCCACGAGTTTGTCGTAGTCGGTATAGAGGAGCGTTTGGGTGAGGCGCTTTCCTTCTTCGAGGGTGCCGAGTTGTTCGTGAAGCCGAAGCCAGAAGTTGTCGCCTTGGAAGATGACGCCGTCAAGGTCAAAGCAGACAAGCTGGTAAGGAGAGCGCATGCTGGTTTTTCTTCTTACTGCTTTTTTAATCATTTTTGATCGGAGAGCTTTGCGAAGAGCAGTCTCATGCGTTATTCTTTCCGTGGTTTTATGAGCTCGTGAGAGGGGAGGAAGGGTGGGTTGGCTTCGCTTCGCTCTTGCTGCTTGTGAAGATGGTATTTAGCGCCCGGAGCGCTTTTTCTTCTTTGCGTTGATGTCTTTTTTGTAGATGATGGTTCTGTACGGGTAGGGGATTTCTATGCCTTCTTTGTCAAAGCGCTTCTTGATTGCTTCGGTGAGGTCGCATTTGAGCCGGAACGCGGTTGGTTGGTCTTTGGCCCAGGCAAAGAGGCGTAGGCGGACGCCGTAGTCGTCGCAGGAGAGGACGCGGACGGCGACGTGCTCGTCTTTCGGAAGTCCCATGGTTTCTTGGGCGACGTTGAGAACGAGGGGGTGTTTGAGGGCTTCCTCTTTCATTGCCCGCTTTGCCAGGTCGAGGTCGGCATCGTAGCTAACGGTGAAGTCGATGTGCATGAGAATTTTCTCGTCGTGAATGGTGTAGTTGATAATTTTTGACTCGGTGATTTTGCTGTTGGGGATGATGACGCGTTGGTTCTCCCAGGTTCGGATCACGGTGTGGCGCAAGGTGATGTCCTCGACGGTGCCGTAGTCTCCGTCAACGGTGACGACGTCGCCGACGCGGAATGGCTCAAAGATGGCGATGAAGACGCCGCCGATGAGGTTGGTGAACGCGTCTTTTGCAGCAAAGCCGAGGATACCTGCAAGGACGGCTGCTCCGAGGAGGATTTTTTCGGCGATGGTGCGAAAGCCGGGTATGATGTAGAGTGCAGTGCCAAAGCCGATGATGTAGATGAGGGCGACGAGAAGGCGTTTGAGGATGGTGTAGCGGGTTTTGTCGATGTGCGGGTGCTTTGCTGGGGTGAAGGCGTGTTCGAAGATTTGGCGAAAGAGTTTTGCAGTGAGGATGGTGAACGCACTAATGAGGGTGATGAGGATGAACTTGCCGGGGTGGGTTTGCAAGAAGGTGTTGGTGTTCTGGACTGCGTTGGCAAGTGCTTCTGTAAGGGTTGCGTAGCCGGTTATCATCGTTGGAAGGGGGAGGCGGTTTTGGCGCTGACCAGGGCGTGGTGTGTGTCGCGCTTGGTTGCTCGTGAAATTTCTCTGGCAGGCGCTGTCTTGTGCGTTCTTCTTTGCAAAGAGGGTTTATAAATGTTTTTGTGCGTTCCTTCTGAGCGTGCCTTTTTTTGAAGAACCAAAGCTGCAATTCCGGTCCAAACACTTTGTTTTCCACCCGCGAAACCGAAAACCCTGCAGAAATACCTGAAACATTCGTTTATTACAAGATAATCTGATATGCTATTAGTTCATGTAATGGGTGTTAGCC
>RFJU01000149.1 GCA_003694805.1 Candidatus Woesearchaeota archaeon
CGGGTATAAAGTATATATATTTTATATTTGATATAAAGAATAGTTATATATTTGCTCGTGGGTTTGCTCCTTTTAGGACGTCCGCGTATAAAGGTCGCTTGCGGGGTTCAAAAAAATCATGGCCGGGCATTTTGCCCGGCGCGAAGAGGGGTGCTGGCAGGGAATTCGTTTAAGCCAGGAATCAATGCCAAGAGGAGGTGGTAAGGAATGGATGAAGAATGGGTTGAGTTTGAAACACGGGAAGACGAGCAAGGGTTTGAAGATGAGTTCAGCCCGGCAAAGGTCAAGAAGTTTTCCTTTTTTCGACGCGCAGTTGTTGGTCGTATTTGAAGACGCGAGTGAATGAGTGGACAGTGGAGACGTTCAAACGTTCAATTACAATGTGTTCAAACACGGCGGCAGTGCGTTCGAAAGCAATGCAAGTAGAGGGGTGTGGTACGGGTAGGCGTGTCGGGTGTCGCGCCAAGCGTTCGCTAACCTATCGGAACCGATATAGTGTCGGGTATGCGGTGCCCGGTTCGTAACGTGCTTCGTTTGTTTCTTCGTCGAGCGTAGTTCTTGGTACTGTTTCTTTAGTGTGTTTCTTTGATGGTGTGTTTCTTTGATAGGCAGCGTTGGCTTTTTCTGCAGAGTGAGCTGCTGTTGGGGTTGAGGACGTGCCTTCGCCCTTCCGATAAGCTTAAAAACACCTCTCTATTGCGTTTTTTAAAGAAAAGGCGGGTTGTTTGCCGCGCCGCGTGGTTGAGAGTATGACTGGAAAGTACGACGCGAATCACATAACGGTCCTGGGCGGTCTTGAGGCGGTCCGCAAGCGTCCCGGGATGTATATTGGAAGCACAGGAGCCACTGGCTTGCATCACTTGGTGTATGAAGTTGTTGACAACGCGATTGATGAGGCAATGGCCGGCGCGTGCACGACAATCATCGTTGTTCTGCACAAAGACGGGTCGTGTTCTGTTGAAGATGATGGCAGAGGGATCCCTGTTGATGTGCATCCTAAGCTTGGTATTCCTGCTGTTGAAGTTGTGATGACAAAGCTTCACGCAGGAGGCAAGTTTGACAAGGACTCATACAAAGTCTCCGGGGGCCTTCACGGAGTCGGCGTTTCGGTAGTGAACGCCTTGTCAGAATGGCTCGAAGTTGAAGTTCGCAGAGACGGCAAAGTGTTTTGGCAGAGGTATGAGCGTGGAGCGCCGGTGTCCAAACTCATCGAGAAGGGGAGGGCTGAGCATTCAGGGACGAAAGTAACGTTTCTTCCTGACAAAACTATTTTTACAGAGACAACCGCGTTTGATTTTGAAGTGCTTGGTCGCAGGCTCCGGGAGCTAGCGTTCCTCAACAAAGGCGTGCACATCATCTTGCAGGATGAGCGTTCGGGGAAGAAGAAAGAGTTTTTGTTTGACGGCGGAATTGTGAGCTTTGTACAATTTTTGAATGAGAACAAGAACACTTTGCACGACGTTATTGTTCTTGAGAAAGAGAAGGGGAGTGTACATCTCGAAGTGGCATTGCAGTACACAGATAGTTATACAGAGAATGTTCATTCGTTCGTGAATAATATTAATACGCATGAGGGTGGGACGCATCTTTCCGGGTTCAAGACGGCGCTGACGCGCACGCTCAATAGCTACGGGGAATCGCGTGGCTTGCTCAAGAAGCTCAAGCTCTCCAGTGACGACGTGAGGGAAGGCTTGACGGCTATTATTTCGCTGCGGGTTCCTGAGCCGCAGTTCGAGGGTCAAACGAAGACGAAGCTGGGGAATTCTGAAGTCAAGGGGATTGTTGATTCCTTGGTGAGCGAGGGGCTGCAGTCGTTTTTAGAAGAAAACCCCGCGGTTGGCAAGCGGGTCATTGAAAAGGCCGTGGGCGCCGCGGTTGCCAGGGAGGCCGCACGTAAGGCACGTGAATTAACAAGGCGCAAGAATGCACTGAGCAGCCATTCCTTGCCTGGAAAGCTTGCTGATTGTCAAGAGAAGGATCCTGCTAAGGCGGAACTCTTCATTGTAGAGGGTGATTCTGCAGGGGGGTCTGCCAAGCAGGGCAGGTCCAAAGAGTTTCAGGCGATTTTGCCGTTGCGAGGAAAGATTTTGAACGTTGAGAAAGCGCGTATTAACAAGGTGATGGCGTCGCAGGAGATTAGCACGTTGATTAGCGCGCTTGGCTGCGGTGTCGGAGACGAGTTCTCTGTAGAGCGGCTACGATACCATAAAATTATCATCCTTACCGATGCTGACACTGACGGGAATCATATTGCAACGTTGCTTTTGACGTTCTTTTTTCGGTACATGCGAGGGGTCATTGAGAACGGGTATTTGTTCATTGGTCAGCCGCCGCTTTTCCTGGTGAAGAAGGGGAAGCAGAAGTGGTATGTGCAAACCGAAAAGGAGCGAGACGATCTCGTGGCGCGCATTGGGGAACAAGGTGTATCGATTCAGCGCTATAAAGGTCTGGGTGAAATGAATCCTGAGCAGTTGTGGGAGACGACGATGGATCCTCGCCGGCGAGTGCTCAAACAGGTGAAGATTGAGGACGCGGTTGAGGCAGATCAAATGTTCAGTATTTTGATGGGGGATGAGGTTGAGTCCAGGCGCAAGTTCATTGAGGAGCACGCGCGGGACGTTGTTGACTTAGACATTTAGGAAGGGTCTTCGGACGTGTCTTGTGGGGCTTTGTCGGTGCACAAACCCAAAACGTTTATAAATTGCTTGGGATTCGCAAGGGCGGTATGGCTGAAAAATCGTTGAAGATTAAGGTGAAAAAGAAGAAGTGGGTGCCAGTTGTGGGGCCTGCACTCTTTGCTCATTGTCTTCTGGGTGAGATGCCACTGGTTGCTCCAGAGAATGCCTTGCATCGCTTGCTGAAAGTGAATGCCATGGCGGTTTTGGGCGATATGAAAAAGCAGCATGTGAGCTTGCACTTCGTTGTGACGAGTGTGAAAGATGAAAAAGCGCATACGAGGCTGGTGGGGTACGAGTTGAGCCCGCAGTTTATGAAGCGCTTGGTGAGGAAGCGCAGGGATAAGGTTGCGGATAGCTTTCTTTTGAGAACAGCGGATAATTACGTTGTGCGTGCCAAGCCGATCATTATTACACACACGCGTGTTTCCAAGGCCGTGCAGACCAAGCTGCGTCTCGCAGCGAGGGAGGTTTTGCGCGAGCTGGGGAAGTCGTACTCGTACGAGAAGTTTGTTGAGGAGCTCTTGCAGATGAAGTTGCAGCGGTTCTTGAAGGAGCGTTTGGGAAAGATTACAGCCCTGCGTTCCTGTGAGTTGCGATTTTTTAGTATTGTTGTTGCTGATCGGCTCAAAGCACCTGCGAAGGTGAAGGCTTCAGCGCCCGTGCCTGAAGAAGACGCTGGCGAGGGAAAAAAGGCCGTGAAGAAAGAGGCCGTTGAGAAAGGAACTGCAGAGGAGCGTGCTCCCGCAGACGTCAGTGTTGAAAAGAAGGAGTGAGGGCGGTCTTGTTAGCAGGGGCTTGGTTCTTGCGGGCCTTCACAGTCTTTTTTTTTATGCTTTGGGTTTCGTTGCGTCGTTTGGCAAAGCAAGGCGCTGTTTTTTTTGATGTTCATTTTCGTGGGGTTGTTGTGTTCGTTTTTTTTTGTGTTCGTTCATTGGCGTGGGATTGACGGTGTTGGCGTGGACTGGCGGCGTTGGCAATGGTTGTACGGTCGCGTTCTGGCTTCCCGCTGTCGTTGCTCGTAACGAGTATACGCATCAGTTATATTTATAAAGTCCTGTTTTCATGGGAATGATGAGTATGGCGCAAGGATTGGTTCTGGATTGGGTGAAGAAGCTGGGCTATCAGAGGGATCCCTTTGAAGATGTTATTTTTGAACCAGCGTCTCGCATGTGTGTCGGGTTTGAGCGTGCACGGGAGAAGATTAATTTGTTCCTGCTCAAAGGCTACTCGTTTGGGACCATTGCGGGAGAGAGTGGGTTTGGGAAGACGATACTGCTGCGGTGGTTGCGTGAGCAAGTTGAGGCGCACGGGGGGAGCATGCGGGTTGTACTCGTGGAGGATGAGAAAAACCTCTCGGATGAACAGCGTCTTTTTTCTTGGATTGTGCAAAGCCTTCTGAGCGTGTATGAGAAGTTCATCACGCGACCACAAGAGAAGCTGTCAAAAGAAGAACTTTTGGCGCTGGTTGCTCGCAAAGTGAAGAAGCGCAAGACGCTTGTCCTGGTAGATAACGGGCATCTTCTGAGCAAGGGCGGTGTTGAATTGCTCTTGCGTATTGCGAGGATGGAGGGTGCTCATGTCATCGTGGCGGGGCGGACGAAAGGTTTGCACAAGCTTCCGCTCAAAGCGAAGGGTGTGAAGGACGATCTTCGCATCACGCTGCCAAAGCTCTCTGCTGATGAGCTTGAGGAGATGATTCGGAGAAGAATTGCTTTCGTTGGGGGGCAGGGGTTGTTTCCGTTTGATAAGCGGCGTTTGCGCACCCTTGCGGGGAGGTTGAAGGGGGGGCCGCGCGAGTTCTTGGCGCTGTGCAGGGAGGATGCCATTCGGCGCTCGCTCAAGGTCGAAGGTCCTCCCCCTGTACGGAGTGATGATGCAGGTCAGGAAAACAAAGGGGCAAAGCCGCTTATTGCCGTGAATGTCGCCCCGGAGGGGGAGGCAACATCACGCACGGAAGAAGCAAAAGAGCATGCTCCTGCTGCCAAAACGGCAACGGAGGGTGGTGAGGAGGAAGGGAAGGAGCGTGGAAAAGGGTCCTTGATTAAGATTAAGCTGGGGAGAAGAAAAGAGATTCCCTTGGATATCGTTCCCAAGCCTGAAGAGCTCGAGGACGGGTTGGATCCTGAATTGTATGAACCGTTTCGGCACGAGGGGCAAAAGAAGGATGCGGAGATGCTCTCCGAACTCGTCAAGGATATTGAAGAGGTGGAGCCGGCGCAAGAAGAAGTTGTTGTTCTTGATGACGACGCAGAGGTGCACGAAGAGAAGGAAAAGAAGCGGCGCAAGCACGAGTCGAAGAGCAAGGAGGCGAGAAAGAACGATGAGCTCATCCAGTCATTAGTGGTGAGCAAGAAGCGCCGAAGAAAAAAGTAGCGTGCAGGCATCAAAGTCCGTCGTGGGAGAGAAGTCTGTAGCAGAACTGAAGAAGAGCAAAAAGAAGAAAAGTTTAAAAGGGAGTTCTTGAAGAGAAAAAAGAGTATGGCTCAAATAACGATCACGATCGATTCGCTTTTTGTTGAGCGGCTGATCTACTACCTTCTCATCGTTGCTCTCATTATCGTTGCGATCATTGGGTGGACGAGGGATTGCCCGGGCGAGGAGCAGGCAGGTGTTGCCGTGCACGTGGCGGGGAATGGTTCCGATGTCGCGCTCGCGGCAGGAGGAGCAAATACTTCTGGGAGCGCCAGCGACAGCACGTCGGTTGAAGCGCTTTGTAGCAACGGTGTCAAGGATGGGGACGAAGTGAATGTTGACTGCGGCGGGCGCTGCAGCGAGATGAATGGTGCCTTCTTTTACGAGGGTGCCTGCCATGCCAGCCTGCCGAGCAAGGACGTGATGGGCGGTGAGAAGAACGAGTCTGGCGGCGCCGCCAATGAGTCGGCGGAGGTGACGCCTGGGAAGCGAGTGTTTGCGATTACGGGTGTGGACTTTGAAATCAACCCTACAACAGGGAAGATTAAAATTCTCTCTTTGGATGTCGATATTAAGAATGGGGAGGAGAAGATGGAAGGATTGGAGGGTGAAGTGTACATTCACGACGACCGGGGGCGGTTGGATGATTGGCACACGATTTTGGAGTCCGACCCGCTCAGGCCGTACGACGTGCTCAAGTTCCGCACGATCGGGGAAGGAGAGCATTTTTCTGGCACGCTCTTCATTGATAATCCTGTGACGCTCTTTTCCGTAAACGATGAGGCGCCGTTTTCTGTTGAGGTTGAGTTCTTCTTGGATGATAAGAAAATCGGGTCTGCTTCAAAGGAAGTTGATCCAACGTAGCGTGTACAATCGTGCTACGCCTTCGTTGTTGGGGGATAGTTGGAGTGCAGAAAGAGCTGGGTTCGCAGGGGGGCGTGGTTGAGGACGCGTTGTGTCTTGCATAAAGTATTTAAACCATTGGCGGCTATACTGCTATAAGAAGAGAAGCGTTGGCTTGGCGAGGTGAGTTTCGTGCGGCGAAGGTTGTTGGTAAGGAAGGAATCGTTAGGGAAGGCATCTTCAAGGAACGCTGTTTTTTCGCAGCGTGTTTTTCGAGGCGTGGCAGGCAGGATTTTTGTTGGTGTTTTTGTTCTCCTTTTCGTTCTTGCTTCGTCGCAAAGCATTGCGAGCAAGGCGGGCAGGGTTGTTCACGAGGGTGCTGTGAGGGATGTTCGTGACGTGTTTGATTCTGGCGAGGTGTTTCGCGTGATGGCAAAGGCGGTGGCTGAAAGGAATCCTGAGCTTGCCTTTGCACTTCTTCGGGTAGCAAAGGAGAACTTTCCTGATGATAAGCGAGCCCTTAATGATTTTGGCGTGCTCGCGCACCAATTGGGGAGAACGGCTGAGGCGAGGGACGCGTTTGAAGCCGCGGTCGCACTGGACAGTTCGTATGAGCGGGCGAGGTACAATCTCGCGACGCTCTACAACGAGTTGGGAGCGTTTGACCTCGCCGCGCAGCAGTTGTCAGCACTGGTAGCGCTCAACGATGCTTCGCCGAATTACTGGTATGATCTTGCAATGAATAAGGCGGCTCTGCTGCGTCAAGAGCCTTTGCCGAGCGTGGAGGGGTTGGATGAAGTCATTGAATATTTAGAGAAGGTCCGGTCCCTCGAGCCGGGGTTTGCGAAGACGGAAGAAAACCTGGCGGTGGTAAGGAACCTGAGAGCGGCGCTAGCACGCGATGGAAGCAGTGTTAGCGAATAAAGGGCGGCTGGTTGTGGTAGTTGGCGGGTTGTTGTGATTCGCTAATCGTCGTGGCGCCTCTGCGCTTCCCGATTTCTGAAAGGTTTTCGTAGTGCTGCTTTTCTTTTTTTTGAACTTTTCTTTTTTTTTGAAGATTGTTTTTTTTTTGGGGGGGGGCTGAGTAGCACAAGGCATAAA
>RFJU01000150.1 GCA_003694805.1 Candidatus Woesearchaeota archaeon
AAAAAAAAGGAAGACGCAACTGCACAAAAAAAGGTGTAAGAACAACCGCGGGCAAGCTCAACAAGAAAACGAAGCAGGAAACAATCAGCGAAGCTCCACCGTATTCACCGGAGCACCAGCTCCGAAAGCCAAGATGTTCTTCAACGTCGTCTCCAAAATGCGCTGCACAGCCTCGCGACTGTTAAACGCGTTATGAGGCGTGAACACTACATTCTCCATGCGCAAAATAGCCTTATCCCGAAAGATGCGCTTGAGCTTTTCATCCTCGCCACGAAAGAGCAGCTCTTTCTCCTCCTTGATAAGCTCTTCCCCTTCAATCACGTCCAAACCCGCACCGCCCAAGTGCCCCGACGCGAGACCTTCATACAGCGCATCAGTATCCACTAACGAACCACGCGCCGTATTCACCAAAATCGCTCCTTTCTTCATCTTCGCAATCTCCTCACGACCAATAATGTGCACCGTAGAAGGAAGAGCAGGAAGATGCAACGTGATAATATCCGCCTCTCGCAAGACCTCATCCAAATCCTTCGCGTAACGATAATGCAAAAGCCCTGCTAAGAAATCATCATGCTTTCTATCAAACGCGATAACATGCATCCCGAACCCCTTAGCAATCTTGATCACATGAAGGCCAATATGCCCAACACCAATAACCCCCAACGTCTTCCCCTGCAGGTCGAACCCCTGCAGGTCCGCAATTGAAAAGTCATCGCGAAGCGCACGAACGTACGACTTATGAATATTTCGAGACAAGTTCAAAATAAGGCCGAACGTGTGCTCCGCAACCGTGTTCTCACCGTAATACGGAACGTTGCACACCACCACGCCCTTCTTCTTGCACGCCTCCAGATCGATGTGGTCAAACCCTGTTGATCGCGTCACGATACACCGAAGAGCAGCCATCTTCTCCAACGCTTCAGCGGTCAGCTTAGAATAAATAAATACACTTGCGACATCAACATCCGCCAGCTCGCCTGCGTTGGAAGCGTCAATAGGCCCCGACCAGAACAGGAGCTCGTGCCCTTGAAGCCTTTCCTGGAAGAAGTCCTTATGCCTTTGCTCAGTTTCGGAAAAAACAATCTTCAACGACAAACCACCTCTTTTTAGCATGCCCAAAAAAACATGCAGTATATAAACTTTTTTGGTTATACGTTACCACCGCACCATACACCTCTAAAACACAGGGGAAGAAAAAGAGAAGAAGAAAAACAAAAAAACAAGACAAAAGCCCCCAGCCCTCCTCTACAAAAGGGACTACCCCGCTACGAAACCCTTTTAAACCTCTGCGGTCTCCTCGAACCCTTCCCAGAGAGGCACTCAACACCTTACCCCGGGGACGTAGCTCAGACTGGGAGAGCACCACGCTGAAGACGTGGGTGTCCTGGGTTCAAATCCCAGCGTCCCCATTCCTCACCACCTCCGTGAGTACTCCTACGCTACCACGAAAAAGAGAATCAGCGCGAATGAGTGCTCGTCAAAAAGCGCTACGAAAAGATTGTTTTCTCAAACAAAACCCTTCCATTCAAGGAAGCATCTTCGCCGTTGCTCTCAATATACCGAATCACCGCAGAATCACCCTGTACATCAACACTCACCACCCCGTTTTCAATCAAATAATCAGGGAAGCCGTCTTCATTGTAGTCATACTGTTCTCGAAACACCTTCTTCCTTTCCCACGAAGGCGGCGCATTCCCGCTCGGGTGGCCGCCAAGAACGTACAGGACACCGTCCTTTTCTCCAGAAACAAAGACGTGATCATGACCGAAGAACACCGCCTGCACACCATACCGCACAAACAAATCGTGAAGCCTTGCTTGCTCTCCCAAGAACCGACCGTCACGCCTTCCCGTATCCGTTGCCCTGATCCCTCCCCTGCCATACGAGTAACAACCATCCCTACTAGCGTAGCCCCCAACCAAGTGATGCAAGAATATAAACTTCCACTTCGCATTGCTCTCTTTCAGGGTTTTCTCAAGCCAAGCAAGCTGCTCACTGCCAAGCGTCCAATCCTCTGGAGAAGAAGGATACTCGCTCACGTACCGCATCACATCCAAGACAACAAAAAGAGCGCCCGCATGCTCGAATGAGTAATACCCCCCTTCTTCTCCCCCGCCATACACTTCCGACGGATTTGGCAGGTATTTGAGCCGGGCCTGCTCGCTTAGTGCTTTCGTATTCGAGAAATGATTACACTTTCCTCCCTCATTACCAAACCCTGCCTCTCCCTCGTGGTTCCCTAGTGTCAAGAAGAGCGGGAACTCTGCAGCGAGCGGAGAAAACATTCGCATGCCCTGACGATAACGAAGCTCTCCTTCCCGAACCGAGGAAATCGTCCGTTCACCAGTAAATTCGCCATCAACAAACGTTCCCCTGCACTGGTTGCAATGCGTCAAGAACTCATCACCTCCCAAAATAATGAAGTCCGGACCGAGCTCTTCGACGTTTCGAATCGAAGATGAAAACGTTTTGACAGACGTATTATCAATTCCCAACACGCTCGCCTCCCACCATCGAAAGATATGCGAGTCGGTCATGAACACAAAGCGAAAGGGCTTTTCTTTTTTTGCCAACGTCTTAAACGTGTGCACCGCCCTCACCCCGAAGGGGCGATCATCTTTGACCTTGAACGGGCTCGGAGGAGCTTCCCTGCCTTCCCGACAACGCAAGCGATACTCATACTGAGTACCACTCTGCAAAGAATGAAGGTTAAAGCGAAGCGGCTCGTCACCCGCTCCTGACTGCACCCCTGTCTTCTTCCAACGGTCCGTTCCGCTTCTGCGAAACTCAACGTACGCATCAACACGCTCAGCAGGAATGAGCTGGATGGTTATACCATCCCAGGAGGGGTTGGCAAGTGTTTCCTCTTCAAAGAACGCCACCGTGCAAGCAGGAGGCTCCTTCTCCGGTGTTGAAACAAGCAAAAAACCGGCTGAGAGCGGAACGAAAAGTGCTCCTGCTATGAGGATAACCGTCAAGACGTGCCTGAGCACTTCTCCTCCCGAGCCGCGCGTGCCCCGACCGCTTCCTCTCACGTGTTCACTCCAAAACTTCAAATTTCCCATTCCTCCCCGTGGTGAGCTGCTTGACACCTTGCCACTCACTCACGTACGCGTCAGTAATCTTGAGCTTAGACCCGACCTTCACCTGATCAATCTGCTCATTCCACAACGTCATCGCCATGCTTCCCGAAGCATCCTTAATCGTGGCGTTACACACACGACCTGCCTTGCCGAACTTTGAGAACTCACGAATAGGACTAATTTCCGTGACCTCAACTTCCTCTAAATTCACATTGCCCTGTTTGGGCTTCAAATCAGCTATTTTCATTTGCTTTTCACCTCGCATTCCTCAAATTGTTCAATTAAGGAAGAGAACACAACATCACCCCTCACGAGCCGCCGAGCAAGCCCTTCCAGCTCTGCAAGAGGGACGCGAACCTGACGCGTCGAGTCCCTGTCGCGAACGGTCACGTCATTTTTCTCAAGCGAATCAAAGTCCACCGTTATACAGAACGGCGTGCCAATCTCGTCCTGACGAGCATACCTGCGCCCAATACTCCCTCCGTCGTCAAAAACAACCGGCGCATCATCAAAAGCACCCTGCAGGAGAGAAAACACTTCTCTTGCCTTCTCGCGCAGACCTCCTTTCTTCACCAAGGGAAAGACGGCAAACTTGACAGGCGCGAGGCGAGGGTGCAAGTGCAGAACAATATTTCCCCGTTCCTGGTCGTTATCAAACGCCTCAAAAAGAAACGCGAGAAACGCGCGGTCAAGCCCGGCACTCGTTTCTATAACGTGCGGAGTAACATTTTGCTTTGCTTCTTCGTCAAACACAGCCAAGGACTTCTTACTCTGCTTTGCATGATTGCTCAAGTCCCAATCCCCCCTGTTATGCACACCTTCAATCTCTTTCCACCCGAACGGGAATGCGTACTCAATATCCTCCGCCGCCTTTGCGTAATGCGCAAGCTCTTCTTTTTTATGAGGATGAAAGCGCAAGCGCTCCTTCTTCACCCCGAGAGAAGACCACCACGAGAGACGTTCCTTCTTCCAAAACGAAAACCATTGCGCTTCCTCAGCCCCCCTGATAAAGAACTGCATTTCCATTTGCTCAAACTCTCTGCAACGAAACAAGAAATTCCTCGGACTAATCTCGTTGCGAAACGCCTTACCAACCTGAGCGATGCCGCACGGGAGCTTGAGACGGGCTGCATGAGCGACAAGCTTGAAGTCAAGATAAATCATCTGCGTCGTTTCCCCCCGAAGATACGCTCGCACGCCAGAATCATCCGAAACGCCAATCGTGACAGGGAACATGAGATTAAGAAGGGAGGCCTTCTTAAACGCCGAGTTGCACGCAGGGCAGGCCAAGTTCTCCTCCCGCACAATCCTGTCGATCTCCTCAGGAGACGCGCCGGCGACATCCTTCCCCGTCGCTTCCTGAATGAACACGTCCGCCCGCACAACGGTTTTGCACTTCGAACAAGAGAGAAGCACATCGGCAAAGCCACTTGAAAGATGCCCTGACGCCTTCCACACCGCCTCGGGAGAAATAATTGCGCCATCCATCCCGACAATGTTTTCGCGCTTGAGCACCATGAACCGCCACCATTCCCGCACGATATTCTTTTTCAACTCAACACCGAACGGGCCGTAATCAAAAAAACCTGCCAGCCCCCCGTAGAGTTCAGAAGAAGGGAACACAAATCCTTTGCGTTTGCAAAACGCCGCCATCTCTTCAATCGTAATAGCCATCCTGCTCAACCAAAGCATAAAACCCGCGAGTATTTATAAGACTTGTTGCTCTCTCTCCTATATCTTTTTTTCTACTATCTTTTTTAAAACCTTTTTTTCAAAAACCCTTCCTTTTCACTATCGAGGCCGTATGAGACGCGCCGCACAACGTTACAACAAGCGCGCAACAAACGCGCAACAAGCAAAACCAGTTCACAAAAAAAAGGTGGGAAGGCTGAACAAAGCGATGAACAAAGAAGCCCAACACGCCACCCTCCTCAAACACCGTTGAAGACTATGACTGAACGAAGTTTAAAAACATTTAAAAACATTTAAAAAAGGTTTTTTACTCGCCACCAACGACTCACCAACAACTCTTCCCTCCCCACTCCTCCAACAGCAAGCCGTACCAACACCATCCCAGACACCACCAGTCCCCGCC
>RFJU01000151.1 GCA_003694805.1 Candidatus Woesearchaeota archaeon
ACATTCACCGTCACAGAAACATTCGTATTATTCCTCGTCACATTATCCGACAACGAAACACTCACAATCACCGGAGAAACACTATCCACCAAGATAGACGTTGACACCGACGCGTTGGAGTTATTGGATGCGTCTGTTGCGTTGAACAAAAGAACGCACACGCCTTCCGCGCAACCAAGCGCGGCGGGCGTCGTGTTTACAGACCAAAGGTCGCCACCAGAAGCATTCATGCTTACCCTTGACGCGTTCCCCACCGTCACGGACGACACGTTCCTGTTGTCCGTCACGGTTACGTTAATTTGTAATGACGCATTCGCGTGCAAGACGGAATCGTTTACTGCAGGACTCGTGACAGATGGCGCTTCTGTATCTGGATTGTTGCTTGTTGAAAAGTTATACGTTCCTGAAACATTGCAATTTCCCGAAGGGTCACAGCTTGATACATTATAATAGTACCGTGTACCGTTGGTCAAGTTTGTCAACACCACTACATGCACAGTTCCGATTGTGGCATTGGATGCTGAAAGAGAGAGATTTGCTGGTGATAGGCCGTAAAAAACCGTTGCGTTTGCGTCTTCGGTTGTGTTCCATGAAATCGTGGCGCTTTCGTTTGTGGATGAATTCGCAATATTTGTGATGCCAGGAGGCGTCGTGTCTGAAGCAACCGTGACGGTGTAGTTCTGCCTATCCACCCCGCCATTCCCGTCTGACACATTTACAGAAACATTGTGGGCGCCCTCTTGCCCAACGCTCGGCGTCCATTCAATAAGTCCTGATGAAGCGTTAATGCTCATGCCAGAAGGCGCCAGTTCTAACGCGTAAGTCAGCGTGTCGTTGGTTGGGTCGCTGTCTGTCGCATTCACATCGTACACGTAAGGCTCATTCACTGTCGCCGATGTGACCGGCGAGGTGGTAATGACCGGGTCGTCGTTAACATTGCTCACAGTGAGCGTGTAGTTCTGCGTATCGTTGAGTCCTGTTCCGTCTTCAACAATGATGGCGACGGTGTGGTTTCCAACTTGGCTTTGCGTCGGCGTCCAAGAAATGAGGCCTGTCGATGTGTTAATAGTCATGCCGCTCGGTGCTGTCGTGAGATTATATGTTAGCGGGTCGTTGTTCGCATCAGTTGCGTTCACGTCGTAAAAATACGGCGTGTCCTCCAAAGCTGATGTGTTGGGCGAGGTTGTGATGACTGGTGCAGAAGGACCAAGCAGCGTGGTGAAATTGAATGTTCCATTCGTCTGGCAATTTTCTGCCCGATCGCAGCTGGAAACGTTGTAATAATATGTCGTGTTCTGTGTCAAGCCGGTGAGGAGAACAGAGTGATTCACAACGAGCGACGCGTTCACGGCGGAGAATGTCAGGTTGTCCGGGGCAGTCCCGAACACAACTGTTGAGTTCGACAACTCGTCTGATGTCCAAACAATTGTTGCAATTGAAATGTTTACATCTGTCGAAGTGATGTTGGAAAGGACGGGATTTATGTCGTCAATGGTGAAGGTTGCACTCGTATCCGTCGCGTTATTATCAGCCTCATCAACCGCGACCACATCCACCGGAGAACCACCCGCAACAAGCGCAATCGTACCATTCCACAAACCACCACCCACACTCACCAAACCAACACCCTCCGCAGAAACCGAC
>RFJU01000152.1 GCA_003694805.1 Candidatus Woesearchaeota archaeon
AAAAAAATTCCCGATGTGAGAGCGTCCAGCTTGTTTTTAAGGATTTCGGCCTTGAAGCCCAAAAAAAGCTTTCAAGAAATAGCATAACACGCAACCCTGCGTTAAGGCGCCTTCGCTGCGGCGTTGTTCAACCCTGCAACTTTCGAAACTCAGCAATCACTCGCTCCCGCTCAGCACTCCTCTTTTTCTCCCATGACGAACGAAGCACGTCCAAGCTCACTGCAGACCCGCGCTCGCTACGAACACTTCCCTTCGCAGAACGCTTCCCTTTCAAAACCGTGCGCACCTCTCTGAGAAGCCTGTTATTCTCACGGCGAAGAGAGGCCTGCAACGCGCTCACATGGCTGGCAATCGCCCTCCCTGCAGCGCTTTCCGGTTGCTCCTTGTACGTCTTTGCAATACGCGAAAATTCTTCCCACACCGTTTCAGGAACCGAAACAAAAACCCGCCTTGTCATCGCACCCACAAGAGAAGCACGCCATGTTTAAATAAACTCCGAAAAACAACCAACTACCAAACACGTCCGATTAAAAGAAAACCACCCTTCCAGGCAAAAAGCAAAAACCAGCTGAGCAGGCCAACACGCAACGCTCAGTGCCTTGCCTTCGTAGAAACGGCATTGGAAAAGGAAATCCGCTCACGCCCGGAAGGCGTTTCGAATTTCACCTTCGCACTTGGCAACGTCAAGCCACCCATGATACGCAGACGAGATGAAATCCTATAAGAAATAACTCGCTCTTCATACGGATCCAAAAACTCAATCTCCCACTTCAGCACCGTTCCTTTCCCTTCAACTTTCGAAACACGTGACGGATGCAATGTTCCAACCGAAGACTTTGACTGAACATACGAAGCAATACTGGGAATTGCATCAATAATGGAAATGTTGCTCATAACCCTTCCTGATCTGTTACGAATAAACAACACTACTTTAACGTCCGAAACCCCTTCTTCCTCACTCTCCTTTGCGAACGCCTCCTTTACAACCACAACGGGGCTGCGAAAAACAAAATACCCCAGCACTGCCAAACAAAGCAAGAGAACGACTATGACGAGCCATCGATAACTCGTCACGACAGAAAACATCACCGTCTCGCCGGGCGCGACAGACACTTCCCAAACCCAAAACGAGCCTGTTTCATTCTTAAACAGGATTGGCTCTCGACTGGCACTACTAAAAAAACGCTTCAGTGCGCCTGCTGGGAAAAACACTCTTGTCGTGTCCGGCGCGTTCCCCGTGTTCCTCACTTCAAAGACATGCTCTTTTCGAAAGAGGAAAGAGGAGATTTGCTCATCAATGCGAATATCAGGAACAGACAAAACTTCCAGTGCTGACTGCTCCTGTGAAATCGTTGAGTTCAACCCCTCAAGAAAAGCAAGAATGACATACTGCCCGGGAGGCGTTAAGGGGTCGAGCGAGACAGGAAAGACGCGGACCTTCGTCTCCAGCGGTCCTAACGAAAACGTGTCCTTCACAGAAAACAAGTCACTCTCCAAACGCAACGTCACTTGCTCAAAGTCCAGCGCGTTGCGATTGCGCAAAAGCACTTTCACATCAAAACCTCCACTCTTCGGCTCAAGCCTGAGTGGGTGCTGCACTTCCATCGCGACCGAAGGCTGATACCTCCCAAAGCGAATATCACGCGGCTTAATATACACCAACGCGTTCTTCGTCACAAAATCTTTAGACTCCACCGCCTTAATCTTTAACGGAGGCCCATGGTAGCCAACCTCGAGCCCGCTTTTTGGCAGGAGAAACACACGAACCTCCTTCGACGATCCTGCTGGGATGAAGATCGGGGAAGGATCTGTTGAAACCAACCACTTCGGATCAATCGTAAACACTTGAAACAGCTCATCTAAAGGCCCCAAATTCTCAATAACCAGACGATACTCTGCCGATTCATTATCAAAAATGTCAACCTTCACGCCCTCGCTAGACACAGAAAAATCCGCTGAAACAACGGTTGAGCAAAGAACAAGCCCGAGTACAAGAACAACCCCTACCCAATACTTGCTTCGTTGAACCATTCCTCTACAACCCTCACAGTGCTTTCAGAACCATACGCCTATATAAGTTTTTCGACGACTCCAACACGGCCAAAGACGCACCAATGGTCAGAACAACTGCCCAGCGAGGAAAACGTATATAAATACCCTGCCCTTCGCAGCAAGCAAAGCTCAAAAGACTTGCCTATTCAACTCCACGGGGTTGTGGTCTAGCTTGGTATGATACGCGCCCGGGGCGCGCGTGGTCGGGGGTTCGAATCCTCCCAACCCCACTTTCTTGTTCTTCCCTTCTGAACTCACCCCTTGCTTTTTTTAAAGCTACGCCTAAAACGTAGTAGCTTGGCCTTTTACAATCCCAAAAGAAACCTGCTTTGTTAAAAAAAAATGCTTTGGCACGCTTCGAGAACCCGCAAGCCATCAACGCCTTCGTCTCCTGCTCGTAGACGCAATAACCCCTCCTCGTTTCTGCGTTGTTCCGCCTTCTGAACGAACAGCGCGCGACTCCTCTGTCTTCCCTGTGTTCTTTGAGAGCAAATCCGTCTGCTTGGCTAGACGAGAAACAGCGTCCTCAACCTCCTTTTCAGAAACCTTAGCGCGGCGCGCCCTCACGTTACGCTTCTGCTCGCGCAAAGCATCTTGGTAGGGATCTTTTGTCCGAGAAACAAAGAAAATAATGAACGCCATGCCAATAACGAGCACCACAACAACAATGAAGGCAAGCGTCGACGCAGGACTCTCTATCCGCTTCTTCTCTGGCTTTAAACGAACGTCCTCCTCATCAGCAACACCACTGCCGCTCACACCCCCTGCCTTGACAACATCATTGCGCTCCTGTTCTGGTTGACCACGCTTGTCAACACTTCCACGCTCAGAAGCGGATTCCTCCTCCTTACCAAACCCTTCTCCCGTCTCATCTCCCGACCCTTCGCTCTCAACCACGCCTTCAACGTCTTCTTCCCCGCCAACAACCTGTCCGCTCTCATCTCCCGATGCTTCAAGCGACGCAACATGCAACGACATCGTACGCAGCACGACCTCCAACGTCACCGCAGTCTCCGGCTCGCCATCTTTATCCACATCAAAGAGTCGCGGCTCGCCTTCATACAAGCGCTCACGCACCCCTCCGTCAACCTTCATGTCCGCATACTGCACGCCTTTCGTGTGATCCATGAGCGGGGGGAACAAGAGCAAATCCATCACGAACTCACGCCCCTCCTTGATGAGTTTCAACTCGACGTGATCTTTCCCTCGAACACCCTCAACAACCGCTTCCTCTTCCAAAGGAAGATTCACTTTATAAATCCAGTATTTGGATGTCCCTCCGACATAGAACTTCTCAACAGGATCTTTTTGCGCAGCCGCTGGTGACACGCTGAACACGCGCTCTTCTGAAGAGAGCGATGCTCCATCGTTCTCACACGCCACGCTCCAAACATGCTCCCCTGGAGAGATTGAAACGATAAACTCTCTTGAACGTCCCGCTTCGACACCGCCGTACGTTTTCCAAACATCCCCATCAACAAGTAAGGAACAGGAAAACAAACCTTCCGTGCCGTCGATTTGAAAAATAAACGACTGCTCTGCCTCAACAAACTCAAACTGGTTAGAAGGCGATTTTAGAAGAATACTTCCCTGCGTCCCTTGTGCCACGACGACGTGCACAAACAACCCGGCACTGCATACCAGCAACGCCAACAACCACGACACTCGCGCCATACCCTTTTGAAGCAACACCACCTATATAAAACTTCTCTTTGATATAAAATATTCTCCTTGCTCGTCACCGCCTCTTCAGAACAGTTCAGGAACCTTCAAGAGAACACCGCTACACCCCTCGAACAATCCTGCTCACGTGCTCAAGCTTTTCCACTCGCAACACGTGGTCAACAAAACTCTCGACTTTGCTCTCATGGCTCACCAAGATGAGCTGGGATACCTTCAACTCGGAGAGCACTTCCCGCAACCTATCAAGCTGCTCAGCACTAAACCCGTCTGTTGGTTCATCGAGGATGAGCAAGCCCCTTGTTTTGACAGACGACATAAACTGACTAATTACTGAATTAAGTGCTAAGCGGTACGCAAGCGCCACGGCACTGCGCTCACCCCCAGAAAGATGCGCCACGTCAGTTTCAAAACCGTTTTGCTCGACACAAGGAGAAAAGTGTTCGTCCAAACGAACACCTAAAACACTTTCATCAATGAGCATTGAGAACCACCGCTTGAAGTACGCGTTAAACTCGTGGTAAATACTCATGAGCAACTGGCGCTCGATGACGAAGATGACATTCTGAAACACGCCTTGCAGCCACTGCCGCAGCAAACGATGCTCCTCGACTTCCTTTTTGAGCGATTGCATGCGTTCTTGCAGCAACTCCAGCCTTTTCAGCTGTTCTTCTAGCAATGCCGCCTCTCGCTCAAGCCCCGCCCTGCGCCCTGCAACCTCTCTGCGCTCCTGCTCAACCTTTTCAACCTCTTGCCGCAAGGCACTCAACTCACCTTTTATTTCAGGTAACGCAGCGAGTTTTTTCTCAACACTCGCAACGTCCTTCTCCTTCTCTTTGCAGGCCTTCTCCAAGAGAGCGCACGCCTCGGCCAGCAAGCGCAACCGTTTCTTTTTCTCCTCGAGCGACTTGAGTTGAATTGCAAAAACCCGTTCCTCCTCCTGCGCTTTTTGCACTTGCTGCAATTCTTCTTCCAGCTCCTCAACACGCTCTCTCGCGGCACGCATTTTCTTCTCAATCTTTTCCAAGTTCCTTGCCGCCTTCTCCAAAAGCAGCTCTTGTTTTTCAACTACGCGTTGGCGATGCTCTTCAGGAACGTTCTGCAAACACGTTGGACATGAAGAAACAGTCTTAATACGCTCAATAACTCGCCTGCACTGATCAATCCGTTCCTCGTGTTTCGCTCTGCTCTCTTCAATCTGCACAAGCGCGTGGCGCACCTTCGCCAGCGCCTCACGCACCGCCTCTCCACTTCTCACCTTCCTCTTCGCAGGCCTCTTCGGCTCCCCTTGTTCCTTGAGCAAACCAAGAAGATCATCATGTTCCTTTTTCTTTCTAACAAGCTCTTCGCGCAAGGAACGAACTTCCCCTTTCAAGACCTCACACTTCGTCCTTACATCATTATGCAAGAACGACTGTTTCTCCAACTCCGCCTGCCGCTTTTTCAACTCAGCAACTTTTTTCGCGAGCACGCCCTCGCGCTGAACAACCTTCAACACCTCTTTGCGAGCCGCATCAAGCCGCTTCTCAGCCGGCTTGAGCTCTTCAACTTGCCGCTCAAGAACACTCAATTGGCCCTCCAACACATCCCCCTGCCCTTTCAGCGCTCTGGCAACCATGATCGCATTCTCGTTTACACGCTTGTACTTGTCCAAATCAAAGATTTTACGCAACGTCTCAAGACGCTCCTCTGGCTTCTCGCTCAAAATCCTGTTCATCTCCTGCTGTGGCGTGTAAACGGTATAGCGAAATAAGAGCGACTTGCTCTTCGCCAAAAGCCCCTCAGGATACCCTAGCAAGGAGAGGATTCTGCTCTTCAACTCCACGGCTGTCGCCTCTTCACGAACCCCGTCAACGATGAGAAACCCAGCACCTTGCGTGACGCTCCCACCAGAACGCTTCAATCCTCGACGAACAACAACCTCCCGGCCATCTACTTCAAATGCGAGTTCAACCCAGCCTTGTTGGGCGCCGTGCCGAAGAAGCGCAGCACCAGAAACCTCACCGCGCAAAATCCCAAACAAAGCAAACTCAATAGCAAGCAAAATAGTTGACTTTCCAGAACCCACATCCCCTGAGAGAATGACCGAGCCCTCAGGGAAAGAAACCTCCTCATCAACGTACGACCGGATATTCCTCAACCGCAACGAACGAAGCATCATGTTACCAAAAGAAAACAAGAAAGACTACATAAGTATTTTTATTTTACCGCCTACGCGTCATCGTACGGAGCGAACAAGCCCTCAACAAAACAAGAGAACGCAACAAAGAAAAAAAATACCTAGCCCCGCCCAGATTCGAACTGGGGTCACCGGATATCTCCAATTCCTGAATGAATTGCCAGAGTCCGGTATGATTGGCCACTACACTACGGGGCTGCACAAAAAGACAGCAGGGAAAACACGCCTCTGTGCCTAAAAACTGCTTTGGGAAGAACACCAACTTCTTTAAAAGCGTTACGAACGCTTCACCTAGAAAAAAAACAAGAAAAAAACAAAGGAAACTGCCCCGGCCGGGATTTGAACCCGGGTCGCCGCCTCGAGAGGGCGGAATGATTGACCGGACTACACTACCAGGGCACACCAAAAAAATTGAATAAAAGCGCTTTGGATGCTTGAACAACAAATCCAACGCGCTGCAGATGGGCTCAGAGGGATTTGAACCCCCGACCTATCGGTTACCATCCCTGAACTGGATGGCTCCGTCGAGCCAACTCAGGTTAAGAGCCGATTGCTCTAGCCAGACTGAGCTATGAGCCCACAACACAACCAACACATCACTGCCAAGTCACCAGCGGATGACAACCAACCTATTTATATAGGTTTCGTGTGCTTCCCGCAAGGCACAAGCGAACATTAAAACTTTAAAAAACAAAGAAAACACCCGTTCCTGAAGGGAAACGAGAGGAACAACAAAAACCGTCCTGGCGAACAAGCCGCAGTCGCATAACCTGGTATTGCGCCAGCCTCGAGAGCTGGTCCCTTACGGGATTCCCGGTTCGAATCCGGGCTGCGGCGTAACCTTTTTTAATAAGAAGCCCCTAAGGGCCTCCAACCATGCACTACTTCAACAACTTCACCTTCTTCGGCCTCATTGCAGTGGGCATTGCCTTCCTTGCAGGAACATTCGAGCAGAACACCACCTCCCTCGTCGCTCTCAGCATCGGAACCGCCCTCCTCGTCCTCGGCGTCATCTTCGCCCATGGAGAGATGTGGTGACGAAAAGGACACGCTCACAGTAACGCATACCACGCATGTTCTGCCTGACTCAACACCACCCGTTACCGCGCTCAACAGTAAGAGCAACCAACCCGAAGAAGAAAAAAAGAAATGAAAAAGAAATGAAAAAAGAGAGCGCGAAGAGAAAAAAAAAAAACGGAATGCGGGTACCGAGACTTGAACTCGGGACCCCCGGCTTATGAGACCGGTGCTCTAACCAACTGAGCTATACCCGCGAAGACACCTCTTTTCAAACCGCTTGCAAAAACATTTCCACAACAAGGTTCCAGGACAAAAAAGGCGTTTATAAATATTTTCGTAAGTGCGCATACAGAGAAGCCAGCTCCTCAGGCGCCGCATCCGGCCTGTCCCACTCTGCCAAGCCGTCATCAAAAAAACGCGGAATGATGTGCACGTGCGCGTGCGGCACTGACCTCCTCGCAGCCTCGCCAACATTAACGCTCAACAAGCAACCAGGCGCGCCAACACCTGCCAAGATCTTCGGTCCAATCTCCCTTGCTACAGCAACCATGCGCAACGCAACATCTTCACTCAAATCAAAGTATGAATCAACATGCTGCTTGGAAATAACAAGCGCATGCCCTCTTGTTATTTGCTTTTTTGAAAGAATAACAAAGACCTTATCATCTTCAAAAAGAATCTTCTCACGTTCCCCTTCACGAATCAAACAAAAGGGGCACTCAGCCACCTTCAACACACCTCACGAATCTTGCTTTCAAGCTCTCGCAAATTCCTTACCTTCGGCTCAAACTCGCGCCTGTCCCGACGATCTACCAAGATCCCTTTGAGGCCCGCCATTTCTGCACCTTCCATATCACTCTCAACCGAGTCGCCAACGACGACAACATCTTCCTTGTTCAACTTCATCGTGGACAACACTTTTTCGTAAAATTCTGGCTCCCCTTTGAGCAGCCCAACCTCCCATGATAAGAACACATTATCAAAGTATTTCGCAAGTTCTAATTTTTCCATAACTTGCTTGGAATTAATCGCGTCGCTGTTGCTAATCAAAGCAAGCTTGAACTGCTTCCTCAAAGACTCCAACACTTCAAACGTCTCCTCATAGGGCTTCGCTAAAATCATGTACTTGTTCCAAAGCCCGACAAGCTTGTCAAAAACAAAAGGCGGAGGACTCACTTCCAAAGCCTTGGCCGCTTCCTTGAAGCCTTCCATGTTTGAATCAAACGGACGGGTCATAAACGCCTGTTCAAAACGCCGAACAAAAACAGGAAACGGCATTCGAATACGCAGGATGCTCTTCACCTGCCGAAGCGGACTAGGGTACACCCCTGTTTCGACCAACGTCCCCCACAAGTCAAACAAAATCGCCTTCACCATACTCAAACCAAAACCCGCCCCGCCTTATAAACATTATGGACGTTGCATGGACGGACCGGGATTTGAACCCGGAGCCTCGCCCTAGCCAAGGGCGCGTTCTACCAGATTGAACTACCCGCCCATACGACGAGACAAAAAGAAACCCCTCTCCTCTTTTTAAAAGTATCTCCGGTATCTCCGCCAAACACACCCACTTCAAAGAACACTTAGGAAAGAAACAAGGCAATCTTCTTTGTTGAAGGAATATTTTGCAAGATGATTTTGATGCTTGCAGTCAGCGGTACGGCAAACAAAAGACCCCAAACACCCCAAACCACCCCCCAGAAGAAGAGGCTGAGCAAGACAACAATGGGTGAAAGCTCAAGAGACCGTGCAGCAAATTTTGGCTCTAAAATGTTACCCCACACGACCTGTACAAGAATGAGCAGCCCCGCCAAGAACACCACCTTCCAACCAAAACCCAGACGAACCACTTCAAAAACAAGAATGGTCGCCACCGCGATGAACGATCCGAAATTCGGAATAAAATTGAGGACAAACACCAATACTGAAAACACAAGCGCGAACTTCGTCCCAAAAAGCAACATGACAACAAAACTCGAAAGTGCCGTTCCAACACTCACCAACACCTTCGTCACAAGGTACGCTCGAACCGAGGACTCAATCTGCTCAAGCGTTCTAAAAAACGCTCTGCGCCGCTCACGACTAAGACCCCTCCCCACCCGCTCCATAATCACATCATGCGAAGGAAGCAAGAACACAAGAAAAAGCAGCACTAAGAACACCTCTGAAAAAAAGTTTCCCACCGCAGCAACGAACCGGCCGGCGCCCTTCACTGCCAACGTCTCAACACTCAAAGACGAAAGTGCAGCCGTTGCGCCTTCTTCCAAACTGCCCATGTTGAATGCTTCCGAGACATTCGCCACAGCGTCATTCAA
>RFJU01000153.1 GCA_003694805.1 Candidatus Woesearchaeota archaeon
ATCTATCCTGCTTTGAAGAAGCTGAGAAGAGGAAAACTCATTACCTACCGGCGTTTTGGAAGAAAGAAGATTTATCACCTCACCCCTGAAGGAGAGACAGCATTACGTGATCTCTACATGGCATTTAGAAAGTATTTTGCAGGCGTGAGAGCGCAAAAATCCATATCTTCAGCCAAATCGCCTGCCAAAGAGCCCAAATCGCCCGGCAAGCGCAATGCAGAAACCGGCCGGGTGCGAAAAGCGTCCCGGTTGCAAAAGAACACGTCTGCAAAGAAAACGGAGCGGAGAAGTCCCAAAAAAAAGAAACTAAAAAATTAAAGTTTTGACTAAATTATTTAAGCAAAGAAGGTCGGGGTAAGACGAGCCCTTGCAAAGGCAAAAAAACGAAGCAATCGACCACCCGCTCGTCCCAATTACCAAGCTTGACCAAGCAAGCTCGAGGAAGAAGCCCTCAACAAGCATTGCCAATTCTTCTTTCGATCCGCCTTTCGCATTCTCTCGTTCGCGTACGTTCTGTATGGTGGAAACAAGAAAAGGCCCGTCAACAAAAAAGCACATCGTTGCCAGCAACTCGTTAGCGAGCTTTTGGTAGGCCTGAATAGTAGCGCAAGGCAGGCTCTGCTGTTCTTTGCCCCCCCCTCCTCTCCATTCTTTCAACAACCTTCTGAAGGGGATGCCTCCGATGGTGGTTTTTGCAAGAAAAGCCCAGGGTTTTTTGATCAAATACGTGGTTTGAGCGTTGAGCGAGCGCCCTTTATAAAGAAAGGGGCGGCAGTCCTAATAGCGGAAGGAAAGAAACCAAAACTTTATAAATAAATATTCGGGTAATATACATTACCCGAACAAATAAAGAGTGTTTAAAAAGGAAGCCCGATGAACCAAGACATCAGAACGCGCATGCAAAGCGAACTCGTTCTAAGAGGATATAGCAGCGAGACCGCTCGAGCTTATCTTCGCTATGTTGGGCAGTTCATTGAATTCTTGCAGCCAAAGCAACTTTACGAGGCAAGCGACGAGGATGTCAAGGCGTTTTTGAGCTTGCTTGTAACCGAGAAGAACGCCTCAGCAAGGACCTTGCATTTGGCGCGGGCCGGCGTGTTGTTTGCGCTCAGAGAGGTGTTGCACAAGCAGGTCGGGAATATTGTCGTTCCCAAAATTCCAAGATCCCTTCCTGTTGTGCTGAGCAAGGAAGAAATTTCGCGTATTTTGAGCGTGTTGCCAAGTATGAAGAGCAGGCTTCTCGTGATGTTATTGTATGGGTCAGGGTTGAGAGTGAGCGAGTGTGTCCATGTCAAGGTCGAGGATTTGGAGTTGGAGCAGCGAATCGGGTGGGTTCGGGAAGGGAAAGGAAAGAAGGACCGCATGTTTATTATGAGTAAGGAGACCGTACAACTCATTAGGCGGTTCGTGCAAAAGAAAGGTATTGAGAAGGGTTTTTTGTTCCAAGGCAAGAATGGCAGAGCCATGACTGCAAGGTCCGTGCAGGCCGTGCTCAAGCGCGCCGGGGCTCGTGCGGGTTTGCTCAAGCCAGTCACACCTCACAAGCTTCGGCATAGTTTCGCAACGCATTTGCGAGAATCCGGCGTTGATTTGCGCATTATTCAAGAGCTCTTAGGGCACTCTTCGATTCAAACGACGGAAATTTATACGAAGGTTTCTTCTGAGGAGAAGCGACGGGTAGTGAGCCCTCTCGATAGTTTGAGGCTTAGCCCAAAACAAGAGGACTAAATTATTTTGTGTTTGATTAAAATTTTAATAACTATAATTTGCTGTTTTTGCTTAAATTATTTAATATTGGAACACCTATTTATTGGCTATACAATAATTAAAAAATATAATAAATATGACAAATTTTTAAGAATAGGACAAAAATTATTTTTATATAAGGCCAAATTAAA
>RFJU01000154.1 GCA_003694805.1 Candidatus Woesearchaeota archaeon
ACGAGCAACACCCGAATCCAAACCCCACGTCTCCACACCCAACGACGCAGACTCCGACCAATTCCCCGCATCCGCAGCACCACCCACCTCCATATCATCAAAAAATATGGAAACGGTCGTTGACAACGTGTAGCCAGGGTTGGTTGCTCCAGAGTTGTTATAGTACATGAAGTAGCGCTCTTCGTTCACCGCGTTGGCGCTGACATTGGCAAAAAAACGAATTTGACACCACGTGGAGTCGTCGCCCGCCACAACAACGACCGGCACTTCCTGCACGGAGGTTCCGTCTTGATAGACGACTCTCACTTCATTCGCGCAGCTCGAGACGGCGCCGCCAAGCCCGCTCACGTTCACTTCAACCAAGACGTCCGCCCGGTCCTGTGAGAGGTCGTTTGAGAGGCGTATCGGCTTTCGCTTCTTCCATGACGTGTTCCACCACTGCTCCTGCGTCACGCCGTGGATGACGTCCGTTGTGACATTGGTGACTAAGTCATACCCGTACTTGTCCGTCGTGTGTGTCGTGATTGGCACGATCGCTTTGATCTCGTACGATGGCTGGTCCGTCGAAACGTCAACGAGGATGAGGGTGCTGTGCTCAATGGTGATGTTCTCTTCGCTGGAAGAGCCGACGTTCCCAAACTCATCGACACAGCGCACTTGCCACGAGTAATTCCCGTAGTCAAGCGTTTTGTTGAAGGACTGCTCAACGTCTTTTTGAATTGTTGTGTCCGTCTCGTTGAGCGTTCCGTTGAGGTAGAGCGAACAGCTCGACACGTTGTACGTTTCGGAAACGTTGTACTTGAAAAACACAAAGGTGTTGCCCAGAACGGACCCGTTCAAGGGGCTCATCGTCGTCACCACCGGCGGCGTCGCGTCTACTGTTACTGTGTAGTTCTGCGGCGCAAACGACGCGCCCGCAAACGGATCCTCACACCGCACATTCCACGCATACGTTCCTGTCCCGACATCAATGGAGATGTTCGTTTCTTGCCCGCTCTGCACGTTGGATACTGACTTGTTCGGCCCCCACGAACCAGAAAAGTTCCCGTACAACGTGCACGTCATGACTTGGTCGTCCGTCGCGGTAAAGTTGAAATCCACATGTGCGCCAACAACG
>RFJU01000155.1 GCA_003694805.1 Candidatus Woesearchaeota archaeon
GATACTGTCTGCAGGGCGTTTGCGAAAAGCACAGGTGGCGTGTACGAGCAAAACCCTCGCAAGGTCGGCGAACTTATTGCGAGGATTGGCCAGGACATGCTGGCACGCTATCATGTTTATTTCAGGCCAGAAGAGCCAGAAGAGCGTGTTCCTGAAGGCGTTCCGCTTCCTTTATCCTTGGTTCCTCGTGAAGGAATTCGCCTGACATACCCTAAGGAATTTGTGAGGAGATATCCTTTGAAGGAAGCAAGGCCCGTGTTGGGAAGGCATCCGTCGAAGAGGAGTTCTTCTGAGTTTTTGTCGGCCGTGCTGCGCGTTGGCAGGGAAGGGACAGTTGATGATGCAAGGGACGTGTACGCAGCGTATAAGATGGCGTTGCAGTACGAAGCGCGGCGGCGTGACGCTTCCTTAGGTGAGGTGAACCGCGCAACGACGCTTTCGGCGCTGGAGCGTTTGGCTGGCGTGCAAAGTGATGATGAGTACCGGCGCGCTCGGGGGTTGGTGTTCAACTCCCTCGTGAGGCCGGTGCGAGACGCGCTGCTCTACGGCTCAACGCAGGATCGTGAATCTGCCTTGCACTTGTTAGATGATATTCGCGGCTTTGTTGGCGAGCGCGCTTGGGGAAATTATGCTGGGATGTACTTCAATCCTTTGCTCGAGCTCGCCTGCAGGCCGACACTGGTCTACTGGACTGATGATCAGCGCCGATCCGCAAAACGCTTGCTGGAAGAGGCGGGGCGTTCTTGCCCTTCTGAAGAGCAGTACTGGAGGGCGCTGCCGAACACCGCAGCGGGTGGTTGAAAACCGTTCGTTGAAGCGGGGGGCGTCAAGGCAGGATGGCGTGGCAAGCTTTTGTTCAAGAAGGGTTTGCGAAGGTTGGTGTTTGCAACACGGCTTTGCGGGTTGATTGGGTTTGACGGGTGGCGTGGTTGTCAACCACAATCTTTTAATATGGGGTGGGTGCTCTTTGCTCTCGTGAAATCATGGGGTTGGAAATTCTTCCCGTCGGTGGGTATTCTGAAATCGGGCGCAACTGCGTCGCGGTGAAGGTTGATAGCGAAGTTGTTCTTCTTGACTTGGGCTTGCTCATGGATAAGTTCATTGAGCTCTCTGAAGAGCGTGAAGATCTTGCACCGATCAGTGGGCGGCGTTTGATTGATCACGGCGCCGCGCCGGACGTGAGTGTGGTCAAGTCGCTTCGCGGGAAGGTTGTTGCGATTATTCCGACGCACGGTCACCTGGATCACATCGGGGCGATTCCGTACTTGGCAGGACGGTTTTCTTGTCCGGTGCACAGCTCCCCCTTCACGATTGAAGTGATTCGCCGCCTCTTGAACGACCAAGGCGTTTCTCTGCGGGGAGGGTTGGTGGCGCACCCGGTGAATAGCACGTTTGCATTGTCAAAGAATATCAAAGTGGAATTCATCAGCGTGACGCATAGCATTCCACAAACAATCATTGTTGTTTTGCACACCCCGTACGGGAAGGTGATGTATTGTAACGACTTCAAGTTGGACAACGCTCCGATTCTCGGGCAGAGGACGAATGTGAAGCGGCTCTTGGCGCTTCAAGGAAAGGTGAAGGTGCTTATTATGGATTCGCTCTACGCCCACGCGGATAAGAAATGTCCTTCTGAGTCGATCGCAAAAGAAATGCTCAAGGATGTCTTGTTGGGGGTGAACTCGACGGGGCGCGTCGTGATTGTCACGACGTTCAGCAGCCACATTGCGCGGCTCAAGACGTTGGTTGACCTTGCAGAGAAGCTGGGGAGGAAGCCCGTGTTCTTGGGGAGGTCGATTGCCAAATACGTTGACGCGGCGCACGAGGCAAAGATTATTGATTTGAAGGAGCGGGTTGAAACGGTGCCGTTCAGCAGCAAAGTGCCGAAGTTTTTGCGTAAAATTAAGGACTTTAGCAAGTACTTGTTCATCATGACGGGGCATCAGGGCGAGCCGAACGCGATGCTTTCAAAGGTTGTTGATCGCAGGCTCATGCCGCTCAAAGACGGGGACCATGTCGTGTTCAGTTGCACGGTTATTCCTGTTCCGATCAATATTGAGAATCGTATGAGGTTGGAGGAGAAGTTGAAGGCCCGCCACGTTCGCATCTTCAAAGACATTCATGTTTCTGGTCACGCGATGCGCGAGGACCACCGTGATTTTTTGGAGATGGTTCGACCGGAGCACATCATCCCGACGCATGGCTCTCCGGAGTCGCTGCACAAGCTCAAGGAGCTCGCCATGGAGCTTGGCTACCTCCCAAAGAACGTTCATATCTTGCATAATGGTGAGCGCGTTGTCTTTTAGTGCTTAAACCGAGTGCCGTGTTCTCCCATAGGTGTTTCTTGGTCAAGGAAGGAGTGGAAGGGGATGTTTTTTTATGCTCAAGCCCGCTTCCCTCTCGTCCATGAAGGATGTGCTGTCGAGCCGGGGAGGTCGTGATGCGAACGGGACGCACTACGTCTTGCGGGCGTCGCCGAAGAAGCGCGGCGTGGAGTTTTTGTGCTTTGACCCGTGCTCGAGGGCGGTGTACTCGTTTACTGCGTTGCGTTTTCGGGACAGCAAGGATCCTTCCACCGCGCTTCCCGAGGCGGATGGCTTGCGGCACGTGACCGTGACCGCTCCCCTGCCGGATCATCCGGTTGTAGAGAACGTGATGCGGCGGGTGCTTCCGGGCTGGATTGAGGAATGGTACGCTCAAAACGTGCCCGGCGCGTCTTTGGCCGGCAGCGTGAGCGACGCGGACGGCGAGGGTCGTCGCGGTGCTCGCCACGCGTTGTTGCAAGCGCTTCCTGGGCGCGTCGTTGTGGACAGCGTCCCGTTTAGTAAGAAAAAGCGGGTGTGGCGGGTGCACTACCACGTGCGCGGCTTGCAGGACGCGTTGCCAGCGAAGCTGGAAGGGCCGTTCTTGCAAGCGCTCCCTCCCAAAGAGTACTTGGACGGCTTGCTGGATGATGGCGCTCCTCCGCGCGTGTTTATTCGCAACAAGTCAAGGCGGTACGCGCCTCTTTCTGACGAGCTCTCAAGCGACGAGGCGCAGGAGGTGTACGCGCTGCTCAAGCAGCGTCAGTCGCGTCCTTCCTCGCGTCCTGAGCAATCGCTTGCCAAGGGAGTCGTGTATGAACCGCGTGAAGTGCGCAAAGGGCGGTTTCGGGTTGAAGTGGCTGATTTGGACAAAGAGGCGCTTTCTGCTCTTCCGCGCGACGTGTTCGAGGTGTATGGGCTTCGCTCTGTTCCTCCTCGTGGCGTGTTTGAGAACAAGGATGATGCAAAGGCGTTTCTTGCCAGGACGAGAAAAGTGGTGCCTTCGGGTTCTTGCCAGTTGCGGGTGACGTGTGAGCGCTTGGACAGTGGCAAGCTTTCGTATTTCGTGAAGGGGTTTGCTTCCAAGGTCGGCTTAGAAACAGTTGATCGCGAGGTGTTCCGTGTCAAGCCGCTTGATTCGAGGAAGGACGTTGACGATCCATTGCATTTGGATAATTGGTCTGCGCATATGCAGCGAGTCTACCCGTTCGGGCTCGCGTTTGATCCGAGGCGGCCTGTTGGGTTGCAGGCGTGTTGGGATCCTGTGGTGCACAAGAACCCGGAGAAGACGCTTGAGGATTTGGCAAAGGTTCCGTGGTGTTGTATTGACGTGGAAACGACAGGGTATGTAGATGAGCGGGACGTGGTGAGTGGGGAGGTGAAGCTTGCGGTGTTCGCAACGAGTGAGGCGTGCGAGCTCTACGTCACGGCGGATTGCTTTGGCGTCTCGGCGGCGGAAGCAGAGAGGGCTCGTGAAGAGGCGGCGTGGGAGGATTTGGAGTCTCGCATCGTTGGGTCCTTGCCTCGTGTGGCGCGCGAGCACGGCAAGGTGGTGGTGTGTGAAGACGAGTTCGACCTCGTGCGAAGGCTGAATGATCGCAAAAAAGGGTTTGCGTTCGTTTTCGGGCATAATTTCGAGGCGTTTGACGAGCGGCACTTGCGCAAGTTCGACTCGAACGCAAGAGATTACCATGCCTCGGTGAAGGAGCGGGTTGCTCATCTTCGGGAGAAGTGGGCTCGGCGGGGGTGGCCGAGGTCGCGGAAGGTGTGGGAGCGAACGTACCTTCCGATTGATACGCTTACGTTTTCTCGGCGTTGGCTTGACGTATTTTCGAACCTCAAGCTCGGCCTCTTGGCGGGGTTTGAGAAGAGCTTGTCGTATGAGGAGCTCTCGTCGTCCCTCGCCTCGCGAGAACCTGAACTGCTTGGGAAGGCGTTAGCGTACACGGCAATTGATGGGAAGAAGACGGCCGAGTTTGCTCGGCGCGTGTTCGAGCCGTTGGTGGGGCTTGCTTGCCTCTTTGAGACGTCGCCGGACAAGGTCGCGTCCAAGAGTGTTCGTGAGGCGGTTGATGGTCTTTTGCAGCGCAGGTTCTATTTGCGCCTCGGCACGCATCGGGATTGGCGGGACATGAGTGTTTTGCGGTTTTTGGAGGACGTGGAGGGTGTTCGCGACCCGGAAAGCCTCGTGGCGCGGCTGGTTGATGTGAAGCGGAACGAAGGGGTTTTTGAAGGGGTGCGGCTCTCGTACCTTGGCGAGCCGGTGTTGCGCGTGTTCCGGCCGGTCGTTGAGGAGGACCCTGTTGCGAAGGCGCTCCTGGGCAGGGCGGGTTCGACCCGTGACGTTTTAGAACGGCTCGTGTACGCTCGTGGCGTGGTGCAGTTCTGTGCTGAACCCCTCTCCATGGTTGCGAATCTTGCGGGGGTTGTTGAGGCGCCGGATAATGTTTCTCTTGTTGAACCGTCCTATGTTCCAATTCCTGAAGGCGTGTTTTGGGAGCGGCTGGGGAAGCATAGGCGGTATCAAGAGGCGGGGTATCGAACGCCGGAGGGGTTTTATGAGCTTAGGGAGGAAAAGTTTTGCTGGGCTTTTTTTGGCAAGCCGTTGCGGGACGTTGTCGAGGCGCGAGCGTGGAAGGGGGAGGGTGGACGCTCGCGGGTGCGTCTTTCCCTCTACAACGCGTTTTGTGAAGAAGTGCGTGCGTTTCGGGAGGGGTTGGTTTGTGTTGGGGGGCCGTTGGCGTTTCGTCTGGATGAACGCTACCTTTTGAGTGAGGAGGCGGGGAGGGTGGTGACGCCGAAGGGGTTGAACGCGTTTGTTGCTCGCATACCTGAACGGAGCCTTCCCTCGGAGTTGTTGAGTGTGGGGGTGAACGTGCCAAAGCTTGGTGACGCTCAGCGGGTCGGGAGGGTGCTGCGCCGAGCGTTGTTCTTTGCCATAGGCGCCGCGCCTGACGAGCGGGTTCCTGCCGGCGCGATCGCGGCAAAGCTGGCCAGGGGCGCTCCGAAGAGC
>RFJU01000156.1 GCA_003694805.1 Candidatus Woesearchaeota archaeon
ACATACGACACTGTCAAAATACCATCAGGCCTCACAGCAAAAATTGACGAGCTCATTCTCGAATCAAACGGCGACTTCACCAGCAGAACCGACGTGATAAAATACGCCGTCCGGCTTCTCTTCCGAGAACGAAAGCAACGATAAAAAGCCACACAAAGAGCGCTGACAAGGAAAGAGTACTGACCAGGCTCTGAACGCCCGGCCTGCCTGCTTCTACAAACGCGAGCCCCTACGCGTGGCCGTAGCGTTCAGCATCAACAAAAAAAAATCACGAGCCACCTCTTCGCCAAAAAGAAATACAATGAAGAACGTAGTCAGAAAAATCCTCAAACAAGCCACCAGACGAATCCACATCTTCTTGAACTGCACGCACCACCCGCTCCGGAAGCTGCAAAACAACATCAACAACACCATCTTCCACTGCGGCATTGCCAAACGTTCGTTCTCTCCTTGCCACTACCACCTCTTTTTTCACGCTAACCACCCCCTTTTCCCAAAAACTGTGGTACTACTCGCTCACAATCCAGTGGCAGAGCTGCAAACATTCTAATTTTTTCCTGTATATCCTGTATAAAATGGTTACATACAAGACTTAAACAACAAGGAACACCGCCAAAAACCTGCTCACTCACCAACCCATCCGCTAACAACACGCCGCCAACAACAACCCTCTCGCAACCACACACGACTCGTCACCTCCATCGTCAAAGAGGAACCTGCAGCGCAGGACCCGCAGCGACGCCAAACGTCGGCATAATACTATCCGTCAACACCGGAATGAACCAACTCAACGCCGCACCAATCCAGAGCATAATGACAACATCTACAAGCGCGGCAGACGTAAGACCGCCATCAACAATCTTGAGCGTCCACGCTGACGCTGCAGAATGCACAATCACCAACACCCCAATAAGCATGCTAACCCTTGCCATATCCACTGCAGTAACGCCCAGATTCAGCTGATCCAAAAATCCCTGCATCACCGTCAAATCACCCACGGGCTGAGAAAAAATATCAGAGAGCACTGCAGAAATCTTTGCCGTCACGTAAATGGCGGCAGCAAAGCCGACCAAGGAACCATACAACGACCCGCGCAAACCAGAGGCCAGCTGCAAACGCAAAAGACGCAAACTAATCAAACGCTGAAAGTTCTTGCTTACAATCTCCCCAATTTTCTCGCCATCACCCCCCAAATAAATCGACTCAGCAAATATTTTAGAAAACATATGAATAAGATGACTGCCGCTCTCTGCAGCATAATATACCCAAGACTCGACCTTATCACAACCAAGCTTGAGCCGCTTATACAGATTATGCATTAACTCATTTACCAAACCAAAGTCGTGTACAAGCACAATTTTCAAACTGGAAAGCACGGCCCCGTTCCTCGCTCGAACCGCAGAGCCAAGCGTCCTCACAAAAGCCGGGAAAAAATGCTCCCGACGAAGAACCGAACGCTCAACGCGCTTTGCTAAAACACCAGGAACAAGCAAAGGAGTAGCCCCTATCGCAACAGAAAACAAAAACGGAAGAGACGTCGCCACCAACAAAACAACACCCAACACCACCGAGAACGGCACAACCACCCACAACACGACCTTCAACCTCCGCCTCCCCCTATCCTTAATCTTAAGGTTGTGACAAATCTTGTCACTCGGCACGAAACTGCGGACAAAAAAAACAATAAGCGCA
>RFJU01000157.1 GCA_003694805.1 Candidatus Woesearchaeota archaeon
ATTGACAAAACTGTTATTTTTTGCTATATTTGCACGTCGTATAGGATTGAAATCCTCGCGACATTCCTGGGATTTGATAGCCATTCCCGCCGTATATTGTCTTTTTCAGCGTGCTTCTGAAAAGAACAATGGACGGCGGGAAATGAGTTTCGCTGTTTCCACTCACAAACAAGAGAGGAGAAGCAAATGCTTCGATTCCAAGGGGCTCCCGTCGTGCGGGAGAAGAGCAAGAAGCGGGACAGGGGGCCCAAGAAGGGCTCCGAGGTTCTCATCACCACCACCCACGGGGTGGTGCGCGAGGTGAACGGCATCCTCCGGTTCCCGGACGGACTCGAGTTCACCTACGTGCGGGAGGAGGCGGATGTGCCGGCCCACTGGCACGCCCGCTACAAGGGCATGGACCTCCACCTGCGGGACGTCGAGGGATGGGCCGAGGTGGGTCTCGATCCCTCCGAGGGCACGGTCTTCCTCGAGAAGGTCACCGGCCGCGTCGAAATCAAGGGCCGGACGGTCTCCTGGTCCGACGAGGACCAGGTCAGGGAGTACCTCTACCTCAACATCTTCCCGTTCGAGAACGGGCAGAGCGTCGAGGAGGAGGTCATCCTCTGGACCAACCCGCGTCGCAAGGGTCAGGACCCCAGCGACACCCACACCCGCATCGGGCCGGTGTCCAAGGGGGCCAACGTCTACCTGCGCCACCACGCGCGGTAGACGGCCAACAACACGCAACGCGCCGGCATGCAATGATAAGGGTTACTCCCGAGTCAGCGCATGCCGGCGTTTCTCTTTTTGGAACTATTCTGTCTTTCGATGGGTCGACAGGCTCAGGGAATAACGCGGTGCCCCTTCGACAGGCTCAGGGAATAACGCGGTGCCCCTTCGACAGGCTCAGGGAATAACGCGGTGCCCCTTCGATGGTTCGACAGGCTCACCACAGGCTCGGAAAACTCGCTCAGGAGATAACGCGGTATGCCTTCAATGCTTCGGCAACTTCACCACAAACTCGGGAACCTTGCTCGGAGATAGGTGAAAAGGTTATTGCCTGAGCTTGTCGAAGACCCAGGTCTTAGTAAAAACTGTTGAAGACGTGGAAAAAATGTTAAGATGTGGCTGTTATGTTGGACGAAACGCAACAATTCAACAATGCCTGGCTTGGTTACGACCTCCCCTATGACAAAATTGAAAATCAAACCGATGTTGTTCTGGAGCGTAAAAAAGGAATCAAGAAACGCATAAGGTC
>RFJU01000158.1 GCA_003694805.1 Candidatus Woesearchaeota archaeon
AAATTAAATCTCGAAACAAACGCGCTTAGTTGTTGCCGAGAACGCTGGCACGCGAGGCGCACTTAATCATTCAGCGACTCAAGAAACTTCTCCGCCTCCATTGCAGCCATACATCCGCTCCCCGCAGCGGTGATCGCTTGCTTAAAACGCGGGTCCTGCACGTCGCCCGCTCCGAAAATGCCTGGAACGCTCGTGTGCGAAAACCTGTCAGTCTGAAGAAAGCCATGCTCATCAAGGTCGCAGAGGCCTTCCACTAGCTTCGTGTTTGGCACGTGGCCAATCGCGAGGAAGATACCGTCAATCTTGTGCTCGCGAACCTCGCCCGTCTTCGTGTCCTGAATTTTGGCACCGGTTACTTTCTTCCCGTCACCTAAGACTTCAACAATAACCGAGTTCCACATAACCGAAATCTTCGGGTGCGACAACACCCGCTTCTGCATAATCTTCGACGCGCGCAACGCGTCCCTTCGGTGCACTATCGTTACCGTTCTCGCAAACTTCGTCAAAAAATGCGCCTCTTCGCATGCAGAATCACCACCGCCTACGACAAACACGTCCTTGTCTTTAAAGAACGCGCCATCGCACGTCGCGCACACCGTCACGCCACTCCCTTTGTACTCCTCCTCGCCCGGCACGCCAAGCCACCGGGCAGACGCGCCCGTCGCAATGATAACCGCCTTTGCGGCAAACGCTTCCTCCCCCGAGCGCAGGAGAAACACGCCTTCCCCCTTCTCCACCTTGTCTACTTGCTTGACAACAACCTTCGCACCGAAGCGCTCCGCCTGCTGCTTGGCCCGCATCACTAACTCAGGACCCAAGATGCCTTCAGGAAAGCCAGGAAAATTTTCCACCTCATTCGTCAGCATGAGCTGGCCTCCTTCAGCCATCCCTGAAAACACGAGGGGGTGGAGATTCCCCCTGGCAGAATAAATCGCGGCCGTCCAACCAGCAATACCTCCTCCAACGATGATGAGATTGTGCACATCCATACCCTGATGGACACCCCTGCCTTCTTTATAAATATTGTGCAGAACTGCTCACACCCTGCTCCACACCCCACTCGCCAGACACGCTTCCTACGCGTCACGCTCCTTACGCAGCTCACTCACGCCACCAAAGCGACTCCTCCTCACCGCACGAGAAACCAGCCTGAAAGCAAAAACGCATACACTGCATGCATGAACTAGCATAAACTACTAGCATAAACTATAAGAGACAGTCGCGCCTCCCTTTCTTGTTTCTCCGCATCTACAACGACACCCGCCGCTCACCAACCCTCACGAACCATGGCAACCACCACCGCACCCGCAGAAAACCCTCTTGCTGGAAAAAAGGCAACGCTCTACGAACCCTTCGAAAAAGGAGTTCCCGGCACGGTACGATGCAAGGCCTGCGCTCAACGCTGCATCATCCAACCAAGCAAACGAGGAGTTTGCGCCATTCGGGAAAACAGGAACGGCACCCTCTACCTCACCACGTACGGCAAGGCAGTAGGACTCCACCCCGACCCCATTGAGAAAAAACCACTCTTCCACTTCCTCCCAGGAACCCGGGCCCTCAGCTTCGGCACGGTCGGGTGCAACTTTCGCTGCGCGTTCTGCCAAAACCACGATATGAGCCAGGCTAGCAAAGACGGCATCTTCTTCGGAGAAGACGCCCAGCCGGAAGCCATCGTCGCCCTTGCAAAAAAACTCGGCTGCCACAGCATCGCCTACACGTACAACGAACCAGCGATCTTCATCGAATACGCTCACGACACCGCCCGCGCAGCGAAGCGAGCAGGCCTGCATAACGTCTTTGTTAGCAACGGCTACGAAACAGCAGAATCCTTCGAGTACATCAAGCCCTACCTTGACGCTATCAACATCGACCTCAAAGCATTCAACGATGACTTTTACCGGCGGCTCTGCGGTGCCCGCCTCGCGCCCGTTCTCGAAAGCATCAAACGCGTAGCCGCTACGACGGTGTGGGTGGAAATCACCACGCTCATCATCCCGGGAGAAAACGATCAGGAAGAAGAGCTTCGGCGCATTGCTGGCTTCATTGCAGGGATTGGCAAGCACATACCTTGGCACATTAGCAGGTTCTTCCCCCACTACCGCATGCAACAGACGCCACCAACCCCTCTTGAGACGCTGGAGCGAGCGTATCACATCGGTAAAGAAGCAGGACTTCACTACGTTTACGTCGGCAACGTCCACGACCCTGCCAAGCAACACACGTACTGCCCTCGCTGCGGCGAACTCCTTATCGAACGAGACGGCATGGACGCTACAACCGTCCACCTCACCAAGCCAGTCTGCCCTTCCTGCAAAGAAACCATCCACGTCATCCTCCCCTAAAAAAAAAAAACATCCACCCCCGAAAAAACCCCCTAAAAAAAGCGGCTCTCAACGAGAAGCACGCTTTGAGAGGCACCTGTTCCAATGAAAGAAAAACCATCAACCCCTCCAGAACACCCATCCGCACTTCCGGACGAGCTGACGCAAGAAGAAAAGCGCTGGCTCCTCACCTTGGCCAGAACAACCATCACGAACGTGTGCAAAGGAGAGCCCGCCCCGCGCCCATCGAACCCTCCTCAAAAAACCACCCTTCCCGGAGCAAGCTTCGTCACACTCACCAAGAACGGAACGCTCCGCGGATGCATTGGCACGCTTCATCCCTACCGCCCCCTCTTCGAAGACGTCGCAGCCAACGCAGCAGCCGCGGCAACCCTTGATCCCCGCTTCCCCCCCGTCACGCCAGAAGAACTCGATGATGTAACTATTGAGATTTCTCTCTTAACCACCCCACAACCCCTCGCGTTTTCATCGCCTGACGAGCTGCTCAGCATACTCGAAAAAGAGAAGCCTGGCGTCATCCTCTCAGATAAGGGCAGGAGCGCCACGTTTCTCCCGCAAGTGTGGGAGCAGCTCCCCCAACCTGAAGCATTCCTCGCTCACCTCTGCCTCAAGGCAGGGCTCCCCCCTGACGATTGGAGGACAAGCAAGACGGTACACGTAAAAACGTACCACGTCCAGAAATGGGGTGAACACCCTTCGTTCATCCGCCACCAACAACAACGCCGAGGCACGACGTCGAGACACGACCGCGGTTCACGCTAAAAGGCGAGCGCGGCGTACCCAACCACGGCACTCGTATCACCTGACGAGTCAGCGCTCGTCCCGTACGCGAGCAGCCTCGGCTTGCACCCCTCCTCCCTGCAACGCTGAGCCAACACGAGAAGGGGATGCCTGCCACACGCATCAACCTCGCCAAAACGATCCACGGCCAGCGCTTCCACGAGCTTGATAGCACGCTCGTCACGCCTCCTCGCGACGTCCTCAGGAAGGTAATGGCTCCAATCTGAACTAATCACCCATAGTGAAGAAGGATAGGCGCGCCTCAATGCCTGAGCAACGCGCCGGGCAGCATCCTCATCGACTTCGCCGACCAAGAGGGGAAGGATGCGCACCGTTGGATTGATTGCTTGCAGGAACGGCACTTGCACTTCAAGTGAGTGCTCCCGAACAAATGCTTCTGGCAAGCGGGCAAGCAAACCTTCCTGCTCAAGCGCTGCAAGACCGCTCGCCCTTTCCACCTCCACCACACCGAGCGGCGTGCGCCACTGATCATGCACATCTGCCGCCACGCCTCTGAAGGGAACGTAATGACTCGGCCCGAGCAAGATGACCGCCACGTCTTTTTTCGAGCACAAAGCGTCCCTGAGTGCAGAAAACCCCTCCGCTGCGAAAGGACCGGAAAAAACATACCCTGCGTGAGGAACGACAACCCCCCGCTCAGCACGGTCTTTGGTCTTTGCCCGCTTCAAAAGCGAAACCACCACTTCTCTCAAAGCAGCTTCAGACGCGGGATAAAACATCCCCGCTACTGCTGGCTCGCGAACAGCAACCACGCCCTCACCTCCACCTTCGTATCCTTTCCGCGTTTCACACGCTCCACCTCACCCTGCCATCACCCCCTCCGCACTGACACGCTCTTTTCTTCCTCACTCCCCTCGGGGGGTTTCTTCAAGAAAGGAGTTCTTCAAAGAACAAAAATCTTTCTTTTCCAAAACCGTCGCGCAGGTCTCGTTACCGCGTGTTGCACGAGAACAAAGCGTTTGCTGTGCAGGTTGGAAGGAGGACTGCTGCGTGGCGAGCTAGGAGGTGTGTTCTGAAGACTGCAAGATCTCGCTTACTTCGTGAAGCATTTTTCTTGCCAACCCCTTTGAAATCTTCAAGCGTTTCTTGAGCTCGTCGACCCCGAGCAGGCGAACATCTCGCAAGAGCAAGAGCCCTTCATCAATGCACGCCGAAACTTCCTTTCTCCCAAGCGTTGACAATATGCTTATTGGCCAGAGCTGCTTTTTGTCAATGAGCGCCTCCAAGCTTGCACGAGGCGGGTAGCGCCACCCCAAGAGCTCCACTCCTGCGCATTTCGCATACGCAATCGCTTGCAAAGAAAACTTTGTGTTCGTCACGAGCAAGACCTTAGAAAAAACGTGTCGTACATCATCGAACCTTGCCTTCACGTAAAGCGCTGTTTGAATTCTGCACATGGACCACGGCTTTTCGTGATGCTTGCACTCGACAAGGTACACCTCTCCTTTTTTCTCTGCGACAACGTCGACCTCGTGCTCCACGCACGTTCCTTTCACCGTTTTGTTCGTCTCAACGGAAAATCCGTGGTGCGCGAGGATGTGTGCAACGTACTTTTCAAACGCGTACCCTGCCGGTCCGAGCCGCATGAGGCCTCGCTTCAAGTCGTACTTCGCCGCGAGAGGAAAGTCCACCTTTTTGAGCAGGCGCATGGCAAGGCGGTAAATCTCCTTTGTGGAAATTCCTTCATAGAGCTTTTTCTCCACGGCCGCGATCACACGGTCAGCAACCTCGCTTGTCGCTCCGGCCCTTGCAAGGCTTCTTCGCAACTTGCCGGGGGAGAATGCTTCAACTTCGCCAGAGTACTTTCGTACATGCACTACCATTTCTTGTCTTATTTTACCTGTTCTTTCTTAAACATTTCTAAATAGTTCTGTTCTGCACGTGCTGCTTGGCAACACACACGGCAGGGCTCAAGAAAAGAAAGAAACAAGAAAAAAAAGAAAGTGAGGGAAAAAAACGCCAAAAACCGCTTTTCGTCGATGCGCACAGGCACACACGCTTGAGGAAATAAGCCCCCATGTCCTAAAAGAACGTAACGAGTACTCAACAAACCATACGAACCTGAAGTGATATTGCTTTTTTGGCGCTTCGCCGTTTGGAGCTAAAGGAGGTCGGCCCCTCCAGGACGGTAGAGCAGTTCAAGCTTTCGAAGTAAGTCGTCGAGAGGGCGCAACGACTCTACGCCTTGCTCGCCCCGCTCGTCCTCGAAGTAACCGAGACGCAGATGAGCAACAGAAGCACAGCGCTCGCTGGCCTGCCTTTCTGATCTCTTGCGCACGGAGCTGGCGGCGCCTTCTCCGCCGGCGCTTCCCTCGCCGGAAAGATAGACAGCATCGGGGGAGCGGCCGTAGCTCCTTGCTTGCGGGTCGAAACGCTCAAAGAGCCCCTCGCTGTTCAAGACGCCCCTGTCTTCTCTCAGGCAGTACCTCGCCGAACGAGCTGCGCCCTCCAGCAGGGCTGCGCTCTCACTTGTTGAGCCTCCTCTCGGCGATGGGGAGGGCGTCTTCTTCGCCTTTTTGACCAGCTCATTATACACTTCCCTCCATGGTTCCTGATAGCCCAGGCACCGTCCTTCCTCCTCGATACGGCTGCGCAGGGCACAGAGAAGATTGAATGCCTTGGTCGGATTCGCAAAGAGGCGGGCTGAGGCGGCAATGAACGCGGCCTCTTTAGGAGAACATACTCCGCTGAGTGTGGAGACGTGCACGCGCGAGAGGTATTCGCCTATTTGTGCTGCTTCTTCTTCCTCTGCGAGGCCGCTCCTGCGCATGTATTCTATGACTTGGGCTTCAAAATACGCTTCTGCGTCCTTCATGTTCAAGCCAAGGTGTAAACAAAAACTCCTTAATAAATATTTTCCAACATAACTTTTAAAAAATACCTATTAAAACACTTGCTTTTTTTATAAAGCATTTATAAACAAGGCGTTGATTGCGAAAAAGAACACAAAAAAACGAGCTCGCCACGCGCCAACGCCATTTTTAAACCCTTGCGACTTTCTCATCTTCCTTCAAACCCAAAAAAAAACCATGTGCGGCATCATAGGAGCATTCAACCACGAAGACGCAACCACCATCATCACTGCCGGCCTCGAACTCATCAAACATCGCGGCAGAGACGGATGCGGACTCTACGATGGAACAACACTCCAACACGCGCACACGCCAAACGACATCACCCCCTCACCCAGCCCTAACCAAGTCGCCCACGTCCTTCACAGCATCGTCGGCCACGCGTCGCAACCCCTCCTCTCAGAGAACGCCTGCCTCGTTGCGAACTGCGAAATTTACAACTGGAAAACACTCTGCAAGGAAGAGCACATCACCGCTAAAAACGACGCACACCTCCTCCTTGCTCTGCTGGACAAGTACGGCATTGAACAAACACTCACACGTATTAGAGGCGTCTACGCATTCTGCTACTGGAAACAAGACGAAGCATGGCTTGCCAGAGACATCATCGGCATAAAACCACTCTGGTACGCCAACACGCCTCAAGGATTCTGCTTCGCCTCAGAAAAAAAAGCCCTTCCTCCCGGCGCAAGAGAGCTGTGCCCGCGAACACTCCTCCGCTACCGCCTCGCCACAAAGACCCTCGACGAAACAACCCGGCCATTCTTCACCATTCAAGAACGAGAACACGACCTGAACGCAGCAGCAAAAACACTCTCCACACTTATCGAAACAGCAGTGCGCATTCGCATCCCGGAAAAAAAAACAGGCATCCTCTTCAGCGGGGGGTTAGACTCCAGCCTCATCGCCTTCCTCCTCAAGCGCTCGGGCGTCAATTGCGCGTGCTACACCGTCACGACAAGCCAGCGCAGCCCTGTCGTGGCGCGGGCAAAAAAAGCAGCCTGCCTCCTCGGACTCGACCTCAACCTCATCACCATCAACAAAGAAGACATCGCAAGAAACCTCCCCGCCATCCTCGGACTCATCGAGGACTCCAACCCGGTCAAAGCAAGCGTCGCCATCACCACGTTCTTCGCGAGCAAAAAAGCAGCACGCGACGGCAACAAAGTCATTTTCAGCGGCGCCGGCGCTGACGAACTCTTTGCCGGCTACACACGCATAAAAAAAGAACGTAACACCATCAACAAGGACTGCTACTCTGAACTGCTGAAGACCTACGAGAAAAACACATACCGCGACGACGTGATCACCATGCACCACTGCCTCGAACTGCGAACACCCTACCTCGACACGGACATCGCCACGTACGCTTTCAACCTCCACCCCAGCCTCAAAGCCGACACCACAGGAGAGGACAAAATCGTCCTTCGACGAGCAGCACACCTCCTCGGACTCCCTGCCGAGCTCTGCTCAACACCCAAAAAAGCAACGCAGTACGACAGCGGCACGACCAAGGCACTCACCACGCTCGCAAAGGAAGCTCGCACAACACAAGCAGGCTTCCTCCAACGCATACGCCCCGCCCCCAACCCCCGCCTCGCCATCCTCCTGAGCGGAGGAAAAGACAGCCTCTACGCTGCCTTCATCATGCAACGCATGAACTACCCCCTCACGTGCGCAGTCATCCTCGAGAGCGCCAATAAAGACTCGTTCATGTTCCACACCCCCAACATCTCCCTCGCAAAACTCCAAGCAGAATCCATGAACCTCCCCGTCGTTCTCCAACCAACCAGCGGGACCAAAGAAGAAGAACTCAACGACCTGCACGCCGCCCTCAAACGCGCACGCGACCAGCACAGCGTGGAAGGCATCGTTACCGGCGCCATTGCGAGCAACTATCAACGAGACAGAATCGAAGCAGTCGCTGACCGGCTCGGACTCAAAACGTTCTCGCCACTCTGGCACACCAACCAAGAACAGGAGCTGCGAGACCTCCTCAACGCAGGATTCACCATCATCCTCTCCAGCATTGCAGCAGACGGCCTGGACAAAACGTGGCTCGGCAGAGAACTCACCACTGCCGATGTAGACGCGCTCGCAAAGCTCCACGCAAAAAACCGCATCAACATCGCCGGGGAAGGAGGCGAGTTTGAAAGCCTCGTCACGGACTGCCCCCTCTTCACCAAAACACTCCGTATCGAGCAAGCCCGCACGGAAATGGAGAACGAACACACAGGGAGACTTATTATCACGCGCGCCGTCCTCAAACCCAAAAACCCCTCCTCAGAACACCTCCCCCTCCGTCACGCAGACACCCATTAGAAAAAAACACAACACCGCAAAAAAAAGGCCGGCCAAGACAAAAAAAAAGAAGAAAAAAAAAAGATTCGAGTAGCAACCCTCCCTTCTTAATCGCTCCAGGCAAGCAAGCCAAGCACGATGAGATTCACCAGAGGGATGGCCATGAGAATGCCCCACCAACCTGGCTTGCCCCTCGCCTCAGCAATAAGCCAAAACCACCAAACAATCAGGGCAAGAAAAATAAACGGGCCAACAAAAGGCACGATGAAAAGGATAATCGCAACGAAATACCACCACGGGAGCTTAGCTATTGTCGGAAGATAACACACCTTCACGAACGGAAGCCACGCAATCCACGGATTCGGAGCGCCGACCTTCTTCGCAATCGACCAAAGCGCCCACGAAACGTAGACGTACGAGGCGAGAGGGAGCAACAAAAGCAAAACCAACACCCCCATCCCGAGGCCGAGGATCGCGCTTGCCCCCCCTCCAGCTATCAATGAACCAATAATATCTCCCACTGCCACGGTATCACCTCACCAACAACCCAAGCAAGCACATTTAAAAAACTTTCGCAAAAAACGCGGCTCTGGACCGTCTAAACACGATTCTCAATACGCAGAATGCTTCCTTGCGCAAAGTAATTCCTCTCCTCCACGCCAATGAGGGAATAGAGCGCCTTGGGCACGCCAATATCCGCTACGAACAACTGCGCACCCAACGACACACACCCCTTGCGAGGCAAAGCCAGAAACACAACGTGCGACGCAGTAACGAACGGAGAAAAAACAGGACCCCTATCACCATCCACCCCGGAAGGCACATCACACGCAACAACAGGGACGCCTCGCTTCCGAGCACGATTCGCTTCCTCGATAAACGCGTCAAAAGGCGGCCTCGGCGCTCCGCGAAGATTATACCCTAACAGAGCATCCAGCACTACATCCGCCTCTTCGCACACCTTCCGTGCAGCAAGAACACCCGAAGCGCAAGGAATGCCTACCCGCCTCGCTGCTGACACGTGCACGCCGGGAAGGCCGCCGAGCTCATCACGTACCAAGGCCACGCTCGGAAAAAACCCTTTGTTATACAAATGCCTCGCCGCGACAAGACCGTCTCCGCCATTATTGCCCCTCCCCACCAGCACCGCAACGCGACGCCGCCGAGGAAAACTCAACCGAATAAACTCGGCCACGTGAAAACCTGCAAGCTCCATCATAGAAGCAACACCGATGTTAAAGCGCTCAACCATCAAGCGATCCAAGTCGGCCAACTGCTGCCTCGACGCGAACGGCACATTCCCTTTTGGAAACAACACAGCCACGACAAGAAAAAAATGAACCGCGACTTTTAAATGCTTCTTTCTCGCAAAAACCCCCTTCCGAAAAGCACGTGCCACGCTGCACGTGGCAGAGAAAAAAAAACTTCCTTTCGCAACATTTAAGAAACAACCACCTTTCTAAAAAAAAATGGAGGGCGCAGGAGACCACAGGCCAAACAACACCACACAAAACACTCCACAAGGCACGCAAAACACCAGCCAAGACATACAAACAAGCAAGACCGCAGCAACCACGCCTCCACGAAAGAAAGACGCCGCGCAGCACCCGCCCGGTGAAGAGGACGCGCGTTGGAACGTGGAAGACATCCTCCACGGCAAATCACCGGAAGAACTCAGAGAAGAACTCCAACGCCTCGTCACCGAATTCTGCACCCATCAAGGAAAACTCGACGGCATGCCGCCCTCGGCATTACGAGAACTCTTCGACCTGAAGGAACGCATCCTCGTTGCCAGCTCACGCCTCGAATCATACTACACCCTCCGCTTCTGCGAAGACACCCGCAACGCGAAAATTCGAGCACAAAAAAACAACACCGACCAGTTCCTCACCCACCTTGCCAACAACCTCCTCTTCTTCCCCCTCTGGCTCACCCACCTGCCCAACGAGGAGGCCGACCAATACCTCGCTTCACCAGAACTCCAACCCTACCACCACTACATCAAAACCCTGCGCAAACAAAAACCCTACCTCAAAACAGAAGACGTCGAACAAGTCATCAATACAAAAAACTCGACAGGCAGCGAAGCACTCACCAAACTCTACAACATCATCACCAGCAACCTCACCTTCCCCTTCCAAGGAAGGAACATCACTGCCGAAGAGATCAAAGCACACTTTCAAAACCAGGACCCCGCCGCGCGGGCAGAAGCCTACAGCTCCTACCTCACAGGCATTGGAAAAGAAAGCATCATCCTCAGCGAAATCTACACCAGCATCATACAAGACTGGGTAAACGAAGAACTCACGCTGCGCGGCCACCAAACACCAATCAGCCCAAGAAACCTCGCCAACGACCTCCCAGACGAAGCAGTCAACACCCTCATCGCCACGGTACGCAAACACAGCAGCGTCTTCATCCCCTACTTTCAGCTAAAACACGAGCTCAACAGGAAAGCAGGGCAAACGTACCCCTACTCCAGAGAACACCTCTACGCACCCTACGCACACGCGCCGAAGAAGACCTACCCGTTCAGCAACGCAAAAAGCATCGCTTTTGAAACCTACAACTCCTTCGACAAACGCTTCGCTGACGCGGCGCGGCGCATCTTCAACGAACGCCACATCGACGCCCACCCAAGGCCAGGAAAAAGAGGCGGCGCCTTCTGCTCAGCAATTGACACAGCAACCACGCCGTACATCCTCCTCAACCACACCGGAACCTTCAACGACCTCTTCACCCTCGTCCACGAACTCGGCCACGGCATTCACGACATCTTCGCCATGAAACAAAACAACCTCGTCTACCACCCTCCCCTCCCCCTCGCAGAAACCGCCAGCACGTTCGGAGAACTGCTCCTCTCAGAAAAAATCCTCGCAGAAAGCACTTCTCGCGAAGAACGCATAACCGCCCTCATCCACCTCATCGACGGATTCTGGCAGACCATCGTACGCCAAGCCTACTTCATCATCTTTGAACAACAAGCCCACCTACGCATACAAAAAGGCGCGACGAAAGACGAACTCGAAGAACTCTACCTCGCCCTCCTCAAAGAACAAGTAGGAGACATGAACATCCCTGATTACTTCAAACACGAATGGAACGCCATACCCCACATCTACGAAACACCCTTCTACTGCTACGCGTACGCGTGGGGGAACCTCCTCGTCCTCTCACTCTACACCCAATACAAAAAACAAGGACGCCCCTTCATTGACGCATACCACTCGTTTCTCAGCGCAGGAGGCAGCAAAGCCCCTCTCGACCTCCTCAACGACATGGGGTTTGACGCCACGAAGCCTTCCTTTTGGGAAGACGGCATAACAACCATCAAATCGTACATCGCACAACTCGAGCACATCGCATAACAACACGATCGCGACACCCAATGACCGCAGCAATCCCCCCCTGCCCCCTCTTTGGACAGTGCGGGGGGTGCTCAACCCAGCACCTCCCCTACCCAACCCAATTGGCAAACAAGCAAGCCACAGTCCAAGCCCTCCTCAAACGCTACGACCTCCCCCTCTCCGACAACCCCCCGCCCATCCATGCAAGCACGCCCTACGCATACCGCAACAGGATGGACTTCATCACCACCCTGCAAGGCCTAGCCCTCCGAAAAAAAGGCAGGTTTGACAGGACCGTCCCCGTAGCGACCTGCCCCATCGCGAACCAGCACGTTAATGCCTTGCTCAAAGAAGTCAACGAATGGATCAAAAAAAACAACCAACACATCGACGTCTTCAACATCAAAAAAGCGACGGGCACCCTACGCTACGCAGTCATACGCGCAAGCCACAACGCCCCATCCAGCAGCATCACCTTCGTCTTTAACGAAGAAAGCACCAAGCAAGCACAGCAACGATCGCTCATTGACGCGTTTGCAAAAACCACAGCAGCAAACAACGTTCTCATCGCTCAAACACCGCCTAAGCGAGACACAAGCACCTCACCACACCACTACGCCATCAAAGGAACACCACACCTTACAGAACTACTCCTTGGCAAACCATTTCAGTACCACTCGCAAAGCTTCTTCCAAAACAACACCGCGGTAACAGAAGCAATGCTCGCCCACGCCAAACAACTCCTCTCAAACAATCGTCTTAACAACGCAACCCTCCTTGACCTCTACGCCGGCGTGGGGACATTCGGCCTCTCCCTCGCAGACGAGTTTCACACCACCATCCTTGTCGAATCAAGCCCTGAAAGCGTTGCGTGCGCAAGGCACAACGTGCAAGCCCTCCAGTGCAAAAACACACACGTCCTCGAACACGACTGCACCAACCTCTCCTCCCTTTCCGAAGCGACGCGCAAGCTGCGTTCCGACGAATCGCCCCTCCACGTCATAACCGATCCGCCTCGTGCAGGCATGCCCGACAAAACATGGCAAGCCCTCCTCCACCTTCAACCCGCAACCATCACGTACATCAGCTGCAACCCTTCCGAGCTCGCAAAAGAACTGGCAAGGATCAAACACGCATACACCCTCACGAGCATCAAGCTCTTCGACCTCTTCCCCCAAACAAGCCACGTCGAAGCCATCGCCCACCTCAAACGACAATAAAAAAAAAAAAGCTTCGCCCTCCCCACCGCACGAAAACCACCCATCAAAAAAAAAGGAATGCTTAAAAAAGAAACAGTGCAAGAAAAGCGGAAGGAACGAACAAAAGCAGCCAAGGAGAAACCCCCAATGAATACAACACCCCCCAGCAGAGAACTCGCCTACGCACAATCCCTCCAACTCCTCATCGCCTGCTCAAGCCCGGACGGCTTTCTTGCATCAACAACCAATACAGCAAACTACCAGCGCGTGTGGGCGAGAGACTCAATGATTTGCTCACTCGCAGCCCTCCTCAGCGACGACGCATACCTCATCGGCCAGGTCAAAAAAAGCCTGGTCACCCTCATGCGCTACCAGCACAGACAAGGAGAAATCCCCAGCAACGTGGACGTCAAACAAAAAAAAGTAAGCTACGGGGGGAGCGCAGGACGCGTCGACGCGACGCTGTGGTTCCTCGTCGGCTTCGGCCAATACGTCAAACGCACAAACGACATAGCCTTCCTCAAGCGGTACTACCCGCACTTCAGAAAAGCCATCGACCTCGTACGCCTCTACGAATTCAACCACAAACACCTCATCTACGTCCCCATCAGCGGAGACTGGGCAGACGAGTACATCCAAGAAGGATACACCCTCTACGACGAACTCCTCTACTACCAAGCCTTCAAAGAGTTTGTCTGGCTCAGAAAAAAACTGCGAAAACGCGCAGAAAAATACGAAGAAAAAGCCAAACACATCAAAAAAGTCATCATCACCAACTTCCAACTCAAAAAAAGCAACTTATGCTCGCCCTACCTCTACAACAAAATCGTCTACAAAAGAGCGCTACAACACAAACGCTCCCCGACACCCTACTTCCTCCCCTGCTTCAACCCGGGCGGGTACTACACCCACTTCGACGCTTTCGCCAACGCCCTCACCATTCTCTTGCACATCGCAACACCCGCCGAACGAGAAAGACTCAAACGCTACCTTAAACGAAACTTCATCAAACACACACGAGGCCTCATCCCCGCGTTCTGGCCGGTCATTACTCCAGGCCACCCCCACTGGGACGAGCTTCGCAACAACTACGCCACCGCTTTCCGCAACAAGCCCCACGAGTACCACAACGGAGGACTCTGGCCCATGATTACCGGCATGTGGGCGGCCGCCTTCGCAAAAAACGACAAGCAACTCGCCGAACAACTCCTCGACGCCATCAACACCGCAAACCAGAAATGCACAACAAGAAAAGAGGCCTGGTGCTTTTACGAATATCACAACAGCAAAACATTCAAGCCACGCGGAACGAAACACCAGGCGTGGAGCGCCGCGGCGGGCATCATCGCCCACCAAACCATCGCCAAAAAGAAACCCCTCTTCCTCACCACCACGTAACTCCTTATGAAATGCATCGCAACCGACCTGGACCGAACACTCCTCCCAAACGGCACCGCCCGCGCAAGCAAACAGGCACTGCCCCTCCTCAAAAAAGAACTCGCCACCCACCCAACCCTCCTCGTCTTCGTCACGGGCAGGTACGACACCCTCATCCTCAAAGCAATCAAGCAATACCGCCTCCCAAGACCGAACTACTGCATCGCCAACGTCGGCACAGAAATCTTCACGTACACGAGAGGCAAACTCCTCCCCCTCACCACCTGGACCGAGCGCATCAGTAAAGACTGGAAAGGAAAAACTCGGCACGACATTGCAAAAGCACTCCGGAACCTCCCCCAACTCACCGAACAAGAACCAAGAAAACTCAACCCGCACAAGCAAAGCTACTACGCAACAACGTGGAACAAAACTCTTGAGAACACCATACGCAACCGCCTCGACAAACTCAAGATCCGCTACCACCTCACCATCAGCAAAGACACCACAACCGGCAAGCGATTCCTCGACATCACACCCAAGAGCGCAACCAAAGAAACCGCTCTCAACTACCTCCTCAAAAAAGAAGGCATAAAGAAACGAGACACCCTCTGCTGCGGCGACAGCGGCAACGACCTCACCATGCTCACCTCAGGCCACCCGGCAGTCCTTGTCAAAAACGCGTCGGACGAAGTCAGAAACGAACTCATCCGCCTCGCCAAGAAAAAAAACGTCCTGCGCACGCTCTACTTCCCGAAAGGAATACCTGAACTCGGCCTCAACGGGAACTACGCAGCAGGCATCCTGGAAGCAGCCTACCACTTCGGCATCTTCAACAAAAAGAAAAAGCACTAGTCTAGCTGAGCTCTCTTGAGCCGTAACGCATTCGTCACCACGCTAATAGAACTCGCAGCCATCGCGGCAGCAGCAACCATGGGGCTGAGCAGGAAACCAAAAAAAGGATACAGCACGCCAGCCGCGATGGGTATCCCGAGCGTGTTGTACGCAAACGACAAGAACAAGTTTTGCTTGATGTTCTTCATCGTCGCCTTGCTCAGCTTGAATGCCCTGACCACATCCAACAAGTCACTCTTCATAAGCACAATATCCGCACTCTCAATCGCCACGTCAGTCCCTGCCCCAATGGCTATGCCAACGTCCGCCTGTATCAGAGCCGGCGCGTCATTAATGCCATCACCCACCATCGCGACGACACCGCCCCCTTCTTGAAGCTTCTTGACATGCGCGGCCTTGTCCTGCGGCAAGACTTGCGCAAAAACTCGCTCTTCCTCGATGCCTACTTGCTTTGCAATCGCCAAAGCAGTTCTCCTATTATCTCCCGTGATCAAGTAAACCGTGACTCCCTCGCTAGCGAGTTTTGCTATCGCCTCCTTCGACGTCTCCTTTATCGTGTCCGCCACGCTAATGACGCCTAAGAGCTTGCTTTTGTTTGCCAAAAACACTACCGTATTTCCTCTCTCTTCAAGCTCCCGAACCTCCTTCAAATGCTTGCCCAATTGAATGTGCTTCTCCGTCAACAACTTCCTCGTGCCAACAACATACTCCACACCCCGAATTACTCCTTCAAGGCCGTGCCCTGCAACCTCCCGAAACCTCGAAACATTCTCGAAACGAAGCTTCTTTTGCCTTGCACCCTCGACAATCGCCTCAGCAATCGGGTGTTTTGACTTCTTCTCAATCGAGGATGCGATGCGTAAAACATCCTCTTCTTTGAGCTTGGAAAAGCTCATCACCCTCGTGAGTTTTGGCTTCCCGCTCGTCACCGTCCCTGTCTTGTCCAAAACCACACTCTCAACCTTCTCCGCCCGCTCAAGCGCTTCAGCGCTCTTAATCAGAATCCCGCGCTCTGCACCAAGACCGGTCCCGACCACAATGGACGTTGGCGTGGCAAGCCCCAGGGCGCAAGGACACGCAATGATAAGAACTGTGATTGCTATCGTTAGGGAAAACAAAAGTCCAAACCCCGCAGCATACCAGACTGCAAAACTGAGCAAAGCAACACCAATAACCCCCCACACAAAATACCCGGCAATGACATCTGCAAGCCTAGCGATGGGCGCCTTCGAACCCTGCGCTTCTTGCATGAGCTTGACAATCTGCGCGAGAGCCGTGTCCTTCCCCACCTTTGTCGCTCTAAACAGTATCGCACCAGACTTGTTTATCGTCGCGCCAATAACGTTGTCACCAACCTTCTTGTCAACAGGCAAGCTCTCTCCTGTAATCATGCTTTCATCAACACTCGTCGACCCTTCAACAACGACCCCGTCAACGGGGATTTTCTCCCCCGGCCTGACAAGAACAACATCCCCCACTTCCAACTCCTCAACAGAAACCTCAACTTCTTCCCCGTCCCGAACCACCGTAGCAGTCTTGGGCGCAAGACGCATCAACTTCCGTATCGCTTCCGACGTCTTCCCCTTCGTCAACAACTCCAAATACCTGCCCACCAAGATGAGCGTGATAATCACGCCTGCGGTTTCGAAATAGAGGTTTTGAACGTACGCAACATTCCCTGACACGATCTCAAAGAGCGCGTACAATCCGTAAAGATACGCCGCGGCGGTGCCAAGCGCAATCAAAGAATCCATGTTCGGAGTTCTCTTCAGCAAATTTTTGAACCCGACCGTGTAGAACCTGTACCCTGCGATGATTATGGGGATGGACAAAACCGCCTGGACCACGGCGAACCTGAGCGGAAACAACTCAGGACGCAAAAAGGCAGGAATAAGCCGAACACTCACGAGCTCGGCCATGGCCAAGTAAAACACAGGAATGGCAAAAACAACAGATAAGAGCACCCGTTTCTTCAAAGCCGAGAGCTCCCTCCTCTTTGCTTCCTCTTCCTTCTCGAGAGGGTCGTCTCCTTCCCCGACGACCACCGCTTCATACCCCTCAGCATCAATCGCTCTCTTGAGCTCAGAGAGCCGCACACGCGACAGGTCATACCTGCATTTCGCGTACGCGTTAGCATAATTCGTCTCCACATCCTTCACGCCATCAAACGAGGCAAGCACGCGCTTCACCACACCTGCGCAGTGATCAGATCCCATCCCGGCAACCTTGAATTCCACCTCCTTGAAACGCTCATCAACCGGCGTGTAGCCCGCATCACGAACAACCTTGAAGATGTCACGCTCGCCAACCTTCCCCTCATCAAACACGACGTCGCAGGTTTGCGTGGCGAAATTAACACTAGCACGCGAAACACCCTCCAGCCGCTGCAAAGACGCTTCAACCGTCCTTGCGCAACTTGCACAGCTCATCCCCCCAATCTTGAAGGAAATACGCTTCACTCTTCACCCCCACTCTGCACATCGTCTTCAACCTGACAACAACTGCGCCGCTCCTTCACTTCTTTCTTCTTCGAACCACAACAACAACCCATTTTGCTTCACCTCGCCTCCAAAGCGTCAATTGCCCTCTTCAGCCGAACTTCCACTTCTGTTGCAATGCCCCTGAGCGCGTCATTCTCAATCATCTGCATCGCCACCGTTGGCAAAATAGCTGCTACGAACGTTTCCCCGCCTTTCTCGTACACGATAACATTGCAAGGGAGCATGAGACCAACATCTTGCTCGGCCTGCAACGCTTGATACGCAAAAGGAGGATTACACGCTCCGAGAATAATGTATTTTTCAACATCCACCCCGAGCTTCTTTTTCAAGGTCGCCTGAACGTCAATCTCGGTCAAGACACCAAACCCCTCCTTTTGCAAAGCGTCCCTCACCCGCTCAACTGCCTGCTCAAACCCTAAGGAAACCTTCTTCTTATAGCCATACATACTCTCCACCTCCTCGACTGGCCACGGCCCCGCCCTGCTCGCAAGAAACAAGACATCCCCAGCAAGCCCCGCCAGCCAACACCACCCCCACAACACCAAGAACTATATAATCATTACCCTCACTTTTTCCAACAAAAAAGCAAAAAAATTTAAAACAAGTAACTTTCGTTAAATTACCATGAATATTGGCAAAACAGAACGAACCATCCTCTGCGAACTGGATTGCAACTCCCGCCAAACACTCGCCTCCATCGGAAAACGAGCCCGCCTGAAGAAAGAAACCGTCCACTACCACATCCACCGACTCGAACAAGCAGGCATCATCACCGGCTACCCCGCCATTATCAGCCTCGCCAAACAAGGAAAAATCCACGCAGAACTCTTCCTCCGCCTCCACAACACCACCACAACCATCAAAAAAGAAATGATACACGCCTTCACCAAAACACCAGAAATAACCGACATCGCATCCTGCAAAGGCACATGGGACCTCATCCTCGGCTTCGTGACCAACAACATCTACGAACTCAACACGTACAAAAACAACATCTTTGACGCGTACTCCCCCTACATCTCCAAATCATCCCTCTCCCTCACCATGGAAACCTACTTTTTCGGAAGAAAATACCTCGTAGGGAAAAACATCCACCTCGCCCAACACATTGACAAACCAGGAAACGAAACAACAGACGAACTCGACAAAAACATCCTCTCCACCATCGCAAAAAACTCCCGCCAAACACTCACCCACATCGCAAAAAAAACCAAAACCACACCAAAAACCATCGCGCACCGACTAAAAACAATGAAACAAAACGGCATCATACAAAAATACACCGTCGCCCTCAACCTCAAAAAACTCGGCATGACCACCTACAAACTCCTCATCAGACTAAAAAACTCAAAACACAAAAGAACAATCATCGAATTCTTCCACCACCAACCCAACACCGTCAACGTCCGCGAAGTCCTCGCCGACTGGAACCTCGAACCAACCATCGAAGCACCATCACAAGAACAATTCTACTCCATCATCGAAGCCATGGAAGAACAACACGGCGAACTCATCACCACCCACACCACCCTCATGATCGACCACATCCACAAAACCAGCTACTACTCCTAACCCAAAAAAAAGCAAAGGTTTTCGTATGAATAGCGAGCTTCCCTTCCAACGCTCAAACCTCCAAAACAGTAAGGAACAACCATATAAAGCACTCATCGGTAAGAAAAAAAAAAAGTTGACTAGCGTTCATTTCTCTTCTCAGAGAACTTTTCTCAGCTTATCCGCGACGGCCATCACGGGAGCGTTATCAAGCACATAACTGCTCGCGGCATCTTCTTCATTCATTTCAGACCATTTGTCAGACAGTAATTCCGCTTGTTCTAGTACTAAGTCTGTTGCCATTTTTTGCTTGTCAGGAGGATAGCCATACTTTTTTAGCAGTCTTTTGACACCTATTCTTAGTTTTGCTCTTACACTCTCTCGT
>RFJU01000159.1 GCA_003694805.1 Candidatus Woesearchaeota archaeon
GGAACCTGTGCATTCAATCACTACGACTACGAAATCACCATGAAATAGAAAACTTTGAAAAACAAGGGAAAACCCATAACCAGTCTGCTCCCGCACATGCGAGACAGAAACACGCAAGACTAAGGAGCCAAACACTGCAATGAACACCAACGATGCCAACGCAAACGATGCCAACGCAAAAAAAGACAACCAGCACCTTCAAGATATAGAAGAAAAAAAAGGCAACAGTGCGCAACCAGAAGTCATCACCCTCCTTCCCTTCGAACGCCGCCAAGAACGACTCATTACGCTTGCAAGAGCGCAACAAGCAGCCAAGCAAAGCAGCGCCGACACGCCCGTCGCGGATAAGCCCTTCTCACACGAAACTCCCACCCCGCCCTCATTCGCCGCCCGTCCCCTGTGCGACCCATCAACGCGCAGCATGAACGACCTCCTCTCCTTTGGCATCGTCGTCATTGACAAACCTTCCGGACCGAGCAGCCACCAAACCGCATCCTATGTCAAAGACATCCTTCACCTCTCTCGAGTTGGCCACGCAGGCACCCTCGACCCCAAAGTAACCGGCGTCCTCCCCGTCGGACTAGGCAAGGGGACCCGCGCCCTGCACGCCCTGCTCAAAGCAGGAAAAGAATACGTCTGCCTCATGCAACTCCACGGCGAAGTCGGCGACGAGCAACTCGCAGCCGCCGTCAGCGCCTTCACCGGCACCATCACGCAACTCCCCCCCGTCAGGTCAGCGGTGAGACGAAGAGAACGCCAACGAACCATCTACTACCTCGCCCTTCTTGAACGCTCCGGGCCCTTCGTCCTCTTCCGCGTCGGGTGCGAAGCCGGCACGTACATTCGAAAACTCGTCCACGACATCGGCCAGCACATCGGCACCGGCGCCCACATGCGCGAATTAAGACGAACCAAGGCAGGACCGTTCAACGAAACAACGGCATTATGCACCCTCCAAGACCTCAAGGACGCCTTCGTCGCCTGGCAAGAAGAAGGTAATGAAGAACCCTTGCGCGCACTCATCCACCCCGCTGAAACCGCCGTTTCCCACCTCGCCTGCATCGTCGTCAACGATGAAGCCATACAGCGCGTCTCTAACGGTGCAAGCATAGCCGCCAAGCACGTGTACGCATTCTCTAGCGGCCTGCGCGAAGGAGAACTCGTCGCCGTCCTCACCCGAAACGGCGACCTTCTCGCCCTTGCAAGGATGACGCTTGACAGTAGCGCATTGCAACCTGCATCAACGGCCACTCCTTCAGCGAGGGCTGCGCAACCAGAGCACGTCTTCGCGCAACCACGCCGCGCATAACTCCCGCGTCGACCCGCCTTTCTGTACGCCTAGGAAAATCGCTCTTCAAGAAACGCGATGATGTCCCCCGACTCGCCCATCCACACGTCCTCACCGCTGTCCAAGACTGCATGCAGTACCGGAACTGTTGAACACTTGCTCTTTTCAATGACCATCTTCCGCTCCGGGTCATCAGGGCTCCTGGCAACGTTGACAGTCTTGTACGGAATGTTCTTCGCCTCAAGCACCGTGCGAACCCTCGCGCAGAAGGGGCACGAAGGGTATTGATACAAGGTAAGTTCCATGCTTCCCACCTCCTTTTTCATGTTGTTTTTTATGTTGTCCACAACCCGTGCAGGTTGCAATGCTCCCTTGCGCGAAGATTGGTCGTGTCTTCAACGAAGAACACCGCTTTTGGCTCGTCGCCGGGGAAGAGCCGCCGCTCAGCAATCACTTTATCCCCTTGCAAGAGCTGAATCAGCTCAATGTAGTGGTCCTCTTCCATCGGGTGCGGAACACTCCCCACCTTCACTACCACGTTGTTCCCGTCTATCTCAAGTACCGGGACGTGTTTTTCCTTTCCCTCCTGCTCAGCAGTCCGCTCAGGCAGCGCGGTTAACCCTTCCGGTACGCTGCCGCTAGCCGTAACGACCGAAAATACTCCTGCCGAACCCTTTAACACATCTCCTTGTTTCATACGTTTCTACCTCCTTTCAGCTTCGCTTTTTTGCTTGCCTATCTTCACCTTCTTTCCTGTGCTGTTGTATCCACGCAAGAACTTCACGTGCATGCCCGAGTGGTTTCACGTTTTCGAAAACGTGAAGGATGCTCCGGTCGGGACCGAGGACGAACGTCGTCCTTGCAATACCAAAGTACTCACGGCCCATAAACCTTTTTTGACCGAACACGCCGTACTTTTTAGCAACGGAAAAATCAGGGTCTGAGAGCAAGGTGACGGTGATGTTGTGCCTTGCACAAAACTTTTGCTTTGACGACTCGTCCCCGCCACTCACACCAAGAACCCTGGCACCGGCACGCGAAAATGATGCTTTGAGCTTCGAAAACTCCTTTGCTTCAATGGTGCAGCCGGGCGTGTTGTCTTTTGGATAAAAAAATAAGACGACGTACGGCTCCCTGCAATCCTTCAAGGCAATTTTTCTTCCGGACTTGTCCTTCAGCGTGAACGACGGCGCTCTTCTTCTCCTTTGCAACGGTTTTTCTTGTTCCATATCTCGTTCCACACCCCTCCACTTCATCATCGAGTAATCATAGGTATCATAATCCAATTAAAAAAATTAAAAAAAAAAGAAAACACGTAAAATGCGCAATGCCATTTTTTTCTTTTCAGCCTTCTTCTTTTCTGCTCGTTTCTCTTCTCTGCGCGCTTATATCTTCCCTACCAGTTCAATTCCTGGCTTGAGTGTTTTCTCACCCGGCTCCCAATTCATAGGGCACGCCTCGCCGCCGTGCTCTCGCACATACTGCGCCGCCTGCAGCTTTCTCAAAAGCTCCTTCGTGTTCCGCCCAATGCTGTTATCGTGGATCTCATACGCCTTGACTACGCCGTCCGGGTCGATGATGAACGTCGCGCGCAAGCTCAGTCCTTCTTCATCAATGTAGGTTCCATACGCTTTGCAAATCTTCCCTGTCGGGTCAGCAACCATGGGAAACTTCACCTTCGCAATCGTCTTTGAATTATCAAACCACGCTTTGTGCACGAACTCCGTGTCGGTACTGACAGACAATACTTCCGCATTGAGCTTCTTGAGTTCGCCGTAGTGATCGGCCAAGTCCCCTATTTCCGTTGGGCACACAAAGGTGAAGTCTGCCGGGTAGAAGAAGAGTACTACCCACTTGCCCTTGTAGTCGGACAAGTTCACCGTGGTAAAGCTGTCGTTGTGGAATGCCTTTGCCGAAAACTCCGGTGCGTGTTCGTTTATTTTTACTACCATTGTTCTTTCCTCCTGTGCAGAGCGAGACGGCGAAAGCCTCTCCCAGCAACTGCACATCTTTTTTTCCTTTCTTTTTCTTTCTTTTTTCCTTACGTTTTCCCTGCTTATTTTCTTCATCACTATTATTCGTTCTTCACCGTTCAACGTTCTTGAGGACCACCTCGCCAGCCCTTCCCTGCACGACACAACGGCATGCGAGGCGCTCCTCTTTTTTGTGTGTCATTCGGCGTTCGGACGCTTCTTTAGGCGAGAGCAATTCGCCCCCGCTCACTACCTGCACTTTGCACACGCCACACGCGCCCTGGTGGCACCCAAACAGCACTCCCACCTCTTTGGCTGCAGGGATTATCGATGTGCCCTTTGGCGCAAAGGCGGATGCGCCGTTTAAGGTGATGGTCACGCCTTCCTTGCTTCTTGCGTCCCTGGCGCGTGCATGGTCAATCGAGGCGCGCGTGATTGTGTTCTTCTGTTTTGTTTCTGTTTCTTTTCCCATGCTCTTTTGAGATTCCTGGAGATTCCCTGCCTTCTTCATTGCTGCACGGTTCTCCTGCGTTCAGCACCCTCCTGTTCCTCCTCTGTTCCCTTCTGCCCTGTCACTTCACGCTTGACATCACTCTTGCACGAGCATTGCGCGAGCATGAGCGGCACTTCCCACGAAACGTTATTTCAACACAGTCCACCACACCCATCTTGCGTCCTGCACGCACGACTACATCCCCTATGCGCTTCTCGGCCACGTCACTCACGCGTCCGCACACGGTGCACACGAAATGTGCATGCGGAGAGGTCATGCCGTCAAACCGCGCTTCTCTGTCTGTTCTTAGTTCTTTGATTTCTCCTCTTTTTGCGAGCACGTGAAGGTTGCGATACACAGTAGCGAGCGAGACGGAAGGAAGTTTCTTTCTCACAAGAGCGTGTACTTCTTCAGCGGAAGGGTGGTTGTGGCTCATCTTCACTGCTGTAAGAACCGCCCTTCTTTGTTTTGTTTCTCTCGAATCACCCATGGCAGTGTTCCTCTTTCGCGTTTCCCTCAAGGTGTAAACTTAAAGACACGCACATCGACGTTTCTTTAACCCTGCACGCATATTTACTTTAATTACCTTTACTCCAATATACCTTTAACTTAAACCTAACTTAATTAGTAATTTTTATCAATAAGAAACCAGCAACCCTTTTTAACTTTTTTGAAAGCAACATCTGCTAAAGCAGCACAATGCTTTGTAGAACTCAAATTCGCAAATCTTAAAAAGAACACACCGTTCAACAACACCTTGTTCAAAAAAAAATATCTACACGAACATAAACGCGGCGCAGAGAAACAAAAAGAACAACCACCGCAAAAAAAAGAGCACACTAGAA
>RFJU01000160.1 GCA_003694805.1 Candidatus Woesearchaeota archaeon
GTATAGAGAAACATATACTAAACGAAAGATTTATATACTAGGGATTGTTTATTACGGACATGGTAGTATTGTTTGATCAGTTCAACCTCCCAGAGAACATCTTCGAAATTATTTTTGCCACTACTCAGCAAGTCATTGTGGCAAAGCTCCTCGTGGAAGAGATGAAGCGAAAAGACGGGGAAATCGGGAAGACGGAGATGAGTCTTTTCGCGACGCAGCTCCACGACGGCATCACCATCTCAACAAAGGACGCTCGCATACCAGGCCTCAAAAAAGACATCAAGCTGAGCTACAACAAGCGCCAGTTCTACGACCGCATTCTTACCCCCATGAAAACCATGGGGCTCATCGACTATGACTTGTACAAGAAAACGTACAAGCTCAGCGAGAAGTTCAACAAGAACATGATGCGCATTGGGCTGATGTGGCTTCAAGAGTTGCGAAAGCCCCCGCAAGATTTCCTGCAAAAAAAATAAAAAAATATCCTGCTGACTGGCTCCCCACGGCAAGTCTCTCCAACCACCCCTCAACCACCACAACTTTTCTTGGGGAGCCACTCACTATTACTATTCTCAAGGTACTCGTTCCAGGTCACACCCGGGTCGCGCCTTCTTTAACAAATCCTTAACAAAGGCTGAGCGCTGAGAACACCGCTTGCGCAATAGTGCGTTCTTCGTCTGCAGGGATCACAAGGACGCTGACACGCGAAGAAGACGTTGAGATGATTCGTGCGTGCCGGTCGTTTTTTCTCCGGTCCAGTTTGACGCCGAGAAACGCCAAACGCTCGCAGACGCGAGCGCGAAGAGAAGCAATATGTTCGCCTATGCCTCCAGTAAAGATAAGGGTGTCAAGCCCGCCGAGGGCGGGAAGATACGATGAGACGTGCTTTGCGAGGTGGTACTCAAGGAGTGCGAGGGAAAGTGCCGCGTCCTTATTCCCCTTCTTCGCTGCAGCAAGCACTTCTCTGATGTCCGCGCTCACACCAGAAACGCCGAGGAGGCCTGACTCATTGCTGAAGAGGTGGAGCAGTTCCGATGCGGAAACGCCTTGGCTTGCAAGGTGAATGACCAGTCCAGGGTCCACCGTGCCGCTCCGCGTTCCCATAGGAGGACCTTCAAGAGGAGTAACCCCCATGGACGTGTCGATGGACGTGCCACGCAGAAGTGCCGTCACAGAAACGCCGCCTCCGACATGGCAGACCACGGCTCTTTTTGGCATCGTCCCCAGGAGTTGTTTTGCTTCACGGATTGCCCCTGCAACAGACGTGCCGTGAAACCCGTACCTGCGAAGCCCTTGTTTTTTTGCCAGTGACCTTGGAAGTGCATATGTGGCGGCGACGTCAGGAATGCTGCGGTGGAATGCCGTGTCGAAGACAATGAAGTGCTTGGCGCGCGGCAAGTGTTGCAGGCTTTTGTGAATGCCTGCGAGGTTGTGAGGGTTGTGCAGGGGAGCAAAGCTATTGTATTGCTGCACTGCTCGAAGCAAAGCGGGTGTGACGCGGTGGGCGGGGAGGGTTGCTTGCTTTGGGTGCTTTGCGGGCTTGGCATGAACAGCGCCGCCGTGCACAACGCGGTGGCCGACCGCAGTAATGTCGCTCATCGCCGCAAGAGCGCCGGTTTCGGTAAGGGTGGCAAGGGCGAGAGCGATGGCTTCTTCGTGGTTTCTCACAGGGGTTTTGCAGGTCTGCTGTTGCTGTAGTTGTTCTTTCAGGACTGGCTGGGCGCGGTTGCTTCGCCTGCGTTCTCCCGCGCTTGTTTTGTAGAGGGTGATGGCGTGCGTTGTTTGTCGGCGGGAACGTCCTCGCTGCCCCGTCTCGATTGCATCAATGTACCCCTTCAGCAATACGGTGCCTGTTGCGGGGGGGAACGCAAAAAGCGCGTAGCGAAGAGAGCTGGACCCGGCGTTGATGACGAGGATGCGTGAGCCGCTGCTTTTTTTTCCTTTGGCACCCCCTCCAGCACCTTCTCTTTTCCTTTTTCCTTTCCTTTCTGGCCTAGCGCGCTCTTTAGCGTGTCTTTGGAAGCGCTGTTCTCTTGGCGTTTCGCCTGTGGCAGTCATTCTAGAGTCTGTGGTGGCATCGCTTGCACGTCTTTCTCCTTCTGGAGTTGAAGTAGCCGCAGTTCTTACATCGCTTGCGCGAGAAGAATGCGATGAGAAGGACAAGGACGATCAGTGCTATTGAAACCCACAGCAAGAGGTAGCCACTCCTTGACTTGAAGGCGAAGACTTTTGTTTTTACTTTGACAAGCGCTAGCTTGCGCTCTCCATAGTATGCTCGAACGGTGATTTCTTCATTGTCAGGAAAGTCCTCTTCACTGAGCTCGATGGAGATGGGGATGTGCGCCTTCTTGCCGGGCTTGATGAGGAAGGGTTCGTCGGCGCCTACCGTGACGCGTTCGCCATTGACGCGAAGATCGACAAGTTCTGGGTTGACGTAGGCATCTACACTGCCGGTGTTCTCAATGGTTACGATGAATTGTTTCTTACGAATGTCGTAGACGAGGTCCAGGATTTCAATCTCCGCTGAGTCATCTACGCGGACCCGCTCAATCTTGAAGGTTTGATCGAGCTGACGCTCGAGCGAGCCGGGTGACTCGCCGTAGATAGTAAACACCCTGCCCGAAATGTCGTCTCCTTGGAGGTTGAGCGGCTCCCCACTGGTTTGCACGGTGTACACGACTGTTTTGAGTGCGTTTGCTTCGATGAAGATGGGCTCTTCATCGCCAACAACTTTCACTCCTTCCGCGTCGGTTATGGTGATCGTGCTACGGAAGTACGCAGCAAGATCAACGTTGTTTTGGTAGGTTACTTCAAGTGCGCCGGTGGCTTCGTTGTACACGATGGACGCGATAGAAAGGCTCAAATCGTAGCGCGGCATGGGGAACCGGTCGAGGTCTTCAACTTGACTGACAGCACCCCCCGGGACGCGCGCGCTTTGGGCGAACTTGACAAAAACAGAAATGCCAAGCTGCCTGCGCACCGCCGTCGCTGCCCCAACGAGCTCGTTGCCGATGAGTATGCCGATGTCAATATCGCTTTGCGAGATGAATTCCTTGACTTCGTCCACTACGTTTTCTCTGCCGATGAACAGGACGGGGTCAGCGCCTGAGAGGAGACTTTGTTCAAGGAACTCGCCATTGGTAAGGATGACTTGGCGCGTCGGCTTGATTTGGAGGTAGCGCTTCACAATCTCGATGTTGTTTTCAAAGCGGTTGCCGACATTGATTATTTCAGGATTGAACGGCGCAAGGGCGGACTTGACAGCGCGGTCTACTTGACCAAAGATGATAATTTCGTCAACAGTTGTTCCTTGGAGGAAGTCTACAACGTCGTCGATATTGCCTTCGTCAGCGAAGAGAACATAGTAGCGGCCGAGTGACGCAAAGGGACCGACGCTCACGGCGTTGTAACCGTACGAGTCGTCAATGATGATGAATTTCGTGACGGGCGGGAGCTGCCTTCCTTCTTGTTGGTTGGTTCGCGTTATTTCATCATTCAAGCGCCGGGCCAGTTCAAGGTTGAAATCTTCTATGACGTCTTCCTCTACGCCTTCATACCCTTCTTGGTCAAGGATTGCCTTGTACCCTACCACGAACGAGTTTCTTCGCGACGTCAAGATTTGTATGTCTTTTTTACTCTTGGGCAGCGAGTAGAGGAGGATAGTGCTGTGCTTGGAGCTGACCAGAAAGTTGCTCGGGGACCCGATCAGGTTGCTGTAGAGCATCCCTGAGTAGACATCGCGCCAATCTCGCGAGTTGATGATGACATGATCTCGTGCAGACGCGAAAGGGATGAATAAAACAAGAAGTATTGCCAAGAGTATGGTTTGCTTTACGTGGTGATTCACGCCATCCCTCCGTTTTGTTCAGCGCTGGCTCGGTTCCTTAGCAGGCCATTCTTCCTATCAGCGCGTGTTTTTGTTGGCCGCGAGCGTTCGTTGTTTCTGTTTCGTTGTTCTGTTGTTGAACTGCTTTTCTGCCGTTTTTTCTGCTATCGCGCTTGCGAGGTTAGCAGTACGCCTGTTTTGCAAGGCATGACGCCCCTCCGAGGAAAACACCGCTCCATTGTTTATAAACTTTTCTGCGTGTGGGTGCTAGGAAAAAGTAACAGATCCTTCCGTTGCGAAAAAAGAGATGATGTAGTGTGAAGCTGATTTGGAGCATGGGGTGGTGGGGGAAGAAACAAGAGCGTCTTCTTCGCTGTCAAGAAAAAGCACTGAAAAAAAGCACTGAAAAACGTGTTCCTTTTTGGTCCTGTGTGTTTTCAACGCCTGTTTACACAGGGTTGGGGTCTGTCGAGGTGAACACGACGGTGCCGTTGCACGTACCGGAGAGTGGTGCGAGGGGAACTTGGAGCTGCCAATAGCTCGTTCCTTTGATTGGCGTTGCGGGGTTTGTTTGTTTTTGGAGTTGAAGCCCGAGCTGCTGGTCCGTGCTGGCAAGCGGTGTTTTTGCGCTGTAGTTTGCTGAAACGTTCGTGGAGAAGCGTTCGTAGCTGATGCTGATGTTGCCGTACGTGCAGTTCATGGCCAGGCCGTCGCCGGGGGTTGCGCCGTACCCGTGGACGGTGACGTTCATGGGGACGTTGCCGAGGTTGGTGACGTTAGCGGTGATGTTGGCGGACGTGTCGCCGGCGGCGAGGTCGCCGTAGTCGAGTGGGCTGGTGACGTTGAGGGCGTAGAGTTTTTCAATCGTGGAGGTTGCTGAGCCGGTCGCGGTGTAGCCTGACGAGTCTTGTACCGTTGTGTTGCATGTCCAGCTTGTACCATTATTAGCATAGTAGTAGACGTCAAAGGAGCAAGTGTAGTTCGCGTAGAAGCCGTTAACGTTGTCTTGCGTACAGCTCGTGTTGGTGTAGTGGCTGTTGTTGTTGTCTGGATCGGTTGAGATGTTGACGTTGGCGTCAAAGTAGGTTGCGTTGACGGAGGCGATGGTGTTGCCGCCGTTGTAGTCGCGTATTTCGACTCTGCAGTTGATCCTCTTGGTAGCGCCTGCGTTGAGGGTGATGCTCGTTGCATTGTCAATGCTTACGCTGAGGACTTCTGGCGGGGCGTTGGTGATATTGACAGTCGAGTCGACAGAAACGTTCACCCAGTTAGGACCGTTGCTAAAGCTCACCCCCTCTTTTGCAAACAGGAGGATGATAGCGAAAGCTGCGAGGAAGACCAGATGCAGGAGGCTTTCTTTTTTGGAGGAGTTTGTGTCATGGGTCATGCGTCTTTATCCGAGTTCTACGTAAAAGTAGTAGGTTGTCGGTGATGTTTTGACGTCGCTTTCTGCAACGATGGCTTGGAAGTCGTAGTTTTGGTTGTTGTACCCTGCTGTGTTGTCGTTGATGATGGCGACGTAGGCCAGGTTGCCGCCGTTGTCTTCCATGAGAAATTCTTGGAAGTCCGCAGCGGAGGTTTGGCCTTGGCTCGCGTCATTCACGTAGAGCGTGGTCGCGTTGCAGCCTGAAAGAGCGGTGCTGGCGATTGTGGTTGTGGTGTGGCCCGTCCAGTTGAACGTGCTGGAGATGGAGTCCGACTCGGCCGCGGTCATGTTGTGAAATGTTTCTTCGGATGCAATGGTTCCTGCTGCTGCGCAGGAGACGGTGCTAAAGTCCAGCGTTGCTCGTGAAACGATGACTTCGCCGGTGATGGTGGCTGAGCTTGGCCAGCTGTAAATCGTGTAGTTGTTCGCGTCGTCGAGCGTGAAGGTTCCGGTGACGTTTCCTATGTATGCTTTCCAGTGCTGGTCTTGCTGGAGGACGTCGAGGATGAGCGTGGTTATGGTTGAGCGGTTGGCCGTGTGGGAGGATGGCTGAATGGTTGGGCCGTTGTCTGTTGAGTTGTACGTGATGCTTGCGCCTGACGGCTCAGCAGTGATGAGTGTCGAGAAAGAAAAAAGAAAAAAAGTTGCGAGGAAGGCACTGGAAAGGAGGGCGAGCGCGAAGAGATTGCGCCTGTGCTGGTTCGTGGTTGGTGCTCCTTTCATGGTGCTTTCCTCTTTTGCTTTGTCCGGCTTGTTGTGGTTTGTTTTCTTAGTGTTTTCTTCCTTGTCGGGTTATTGTTTGTGCCGTTCCTTTTGCCGATTGCTACGTCGATTTTTAGTTGAGTTCGACGTAGAAGTAATACGGCGTTGTTGCTGAGTCGGTGCCGTCTTCTCCGACGAGCATTTGGAAGTCGTAGGTTCCGCCGTCAAAGCCAGTCGTGTCTGCGTCGATGATGGTTGCGTAGATGAAGACACCGGCGCTGTCTGTGAGCAGGACTTCGTAGAAGTTCGAGCTCTGTGCCGCGTCGTTCACGTACGTGTTTGTTGAGTTGCACGTGTTGGCCGTGATGGTCGTGGTGCCGACGCTGAATTGCGGGTGGCTTTGTTGGTTGAAGGTGTTTGATATGTAGTCAGCTTCTGATCCAGTCTGGCCGATGGCGGTGCCTTCTGCCGTGATGTTGCCCGCGTTAGCGCAAGAAACTGATGTGAAGCTTACGGAGGAGTTTCTGGTTGCGTAGACTTCTCCTTGGGGCGTCGCGATGGACCAGTTGTACATGGTGTTGTTGTTTGCATCGTCCAACGTGATGGTTCCCGTGATGTTTCCGTAGAAACCTTGCCAGAACCGCGTAACACTTAATGCGTCAATCGTGAGCGCTGTTACGTTTCCTGCTTGGGCCTCGACCGATTGGTCTGGGATGCCGCTCAGGTCTCGTCGGGAGCTTCCATCATTGGTGATGGAGACTGGTGCTGTCGGTGCTGCGAGGACGTAGGTCGTCCCTAAAACGAGTGTAAAGAAGAGAATTGCTGCAATTGCGCTCCTCCTCTTTTTGATTTTTTCTTGTTCCTTTGTCATCTCTGTTCACCTCGTTGTTTTCGTCGTGGTTGGTTTTTTACTTCTGTCCGCCGTCTTGTTTTTCGCGGCGGGCATGATGCTCATGAGTTGTGCGGCTTCTTTGTTGATCCTGCGCGAGCGGTGTTGCGTCCTTGTTTTTTTCTTGGGCCGTGTAGATGGTGTACCAGGTCCCTTCTGGTTTGGGGTCTTCGCGGGTGATGCAGTCAAAGAAGACTTGGCAGGTTTCTCCTGCGGGGCTGGCAAGGGTGAGGGGTTGA
>RFJU01000161.1 GCA_003694805.1 Candidatus Woesearchaeota archaeon
CCTCCAATCCCATCCTCCTCCCACAACGCCGCTTCGAACTGCTCGGATGGATCCAATACAACTATTGAAAAAGGATGCGTCAAAAAACGGAGAATTCAAAAAGCAAGAGAGAACGCCTGCATGTGAAAAAGGATGCGTCAAACAACGGGGAATTCCAAAAGCAAGAGAGAACGCCTGCATGCCTGCATGTCATCGCGAAGGGCGAAGCCCTGTGGCGTTCCCGAAAGCTCAGTCGCTCTCACGAGATGGCCACGTCGCTACGCTCCTCGCCATGACCACACACTTGTGACCCCCATTTGAGCCATGCCGAAAATGATGTCAATGTCAGGAAAGAAGCACGTGGAAGGAGATCGCTCTTAGCGGAAGATATCGTCAGGGATAAGCTCTTCGGTCAGGCCGAGTTCTTCGATCTTTTCAGTGACTTTTTGAATGGCAGTGGCTTCCAATTGGCGGATCCGCTCACGGGTCAGATTCATGTGTTCGCCTACTTCTTCGAGGGTCACACCACCGCGCTCTGCCACATCCAATGCACAAGTCTCTTCAAGTTCGTGAACTTCCTGATGAGGAAAGTTGAATTTGATGCTCCCCGTCTCTGGATTGACATCCAAATAGAGATGATACTTGCAGGAGACGTGAGGGCAGGGACGCATGCCTTCGCGACACTGAGAACGAAGACGTGGCTTGAGTGCCTCCAACCACTGCACCACCTCCGGAGGCAGCGGATTATGCTCTCGCTTCAACTGACGCATGTTGATCGTCTTCTCTCGTTTGGCTCGACCCGTTCGCGTCGTCCCTTCACTTTTTTTGTGTTTCTTCATCAGCTTTCCTCTTCGTCGTGATCCATTGTCGCCTGACTTGCTTTGTCCACACGCTCTCTACACGCCCCAGAATACGAACAAATATCCTTCAACAAACCAAAACACTACACGCGAAAGCTTCACCACATACTTTCTGCTGATGACTGTACCTGCCCGCACCAAAGGGAAAATAAACCCCCCCTTCACCTACCCCC
>RFJU01000162.1 GCA_003694805.1 Candidatus Woesearchaeota archaeon
CTCCTCTCTTTACCCAACGAGCAGGCGAGTAAGAAAGCCTGCACCCACAAATAGAGCCGCTCCTCCAAGAGTTGCAATGAGCAGCAAAAATGAGGGAAAGCGGTTGGTTCTTGTGATGTATGAGTCGGGTGAATCGAGCAGCGCTTTCTTTTTGGGAAGTCGCAACGCGAAGAGATAAGCCGAAAGTAGCAGCCAGGTGACAAAACCTGCGATGACACGGGGTTGGGTACTCCATCCATACCAGGCTGTTCCAAAGGTTTGGAGGGACCAAAGTGCGCGGAGTACCCAAGCCAAAGTTAAGAGTGGGAACGCGATAAGAACCATCATTCCTGGTTGAAGCTGAAGTTGATTCCAGCTTTCTGGATGGAGTCCGTATCCTTTGCCGCGTCCTCGTTTTGCAAAAGGTTTGAGGTAGCCGGAGATCAGGAGCCAAGAGCCTGCGGTAGCGAGAACCCCAAACGAAGTGTAGAGGAAGAATTGGCTCAGGGAAAAGAGCCATGCACGATAGATTGCAGGCGTTTTGACTTCTTGGAGGGGGATAACGCCGAGTAAAGCCCAAACCAAGGCTACAATGACAATCAGCAAAAGAGGAAAGGCCGTGAGCGCGAGTTCTGGGAAATTTCGCTTACGAAGCAAGTGTGTTGAAAGGGCGACAAAGCCAAACCATAGCAACCCTGTATAGATGGTTCCACCGATGCTTTGCCCGCCGAAAAAGAAACGCATACCAGAGATGAACAGAAGAGCGGCTGCCGATGGGTAAAGCAAGGCTGAAGAACCTTTTGCCAGAAAACGAAGTGCTGAAAACGGAAGTAAAAAGTGGAGCAGCAATAAGAACCAAGATAACGCCAAAAGTGCTATTGTTACCCACACAATTCGAAGCTCAAGAGCTATGTTCTTTTGAGCGATGTTGGTTACTTTTTGTTTGATGTGTGTCACGGGTGCCACAGGCAATGATGGCGTTTGTCCTATATTGTTTGTTTGAGGAGGCTTTTTCGTAAAAGTATCTGGAGGAGCTAGGTCGGGACTGTCTTTGCTCTTCTCTGGCCTTGTTTCTGGCGTGCCA
>RFJU01000163.1 GCA_003694805.1 Candidatus Woesearchaeota archaeon
ACCACAACAACCATTCACATTTATTTTACTACTTTTCTGTGGTTACTTATATTTAAAACTTTTGGTTCTCTTTAAAAAACACTGTGGAAACCCTCAAAGAACGCATAGAGAACGCCTACAAAGAAGGAAAAGACCTGCTCACCCTCCGAAACGAGCTTATCAACGAAGGCCACGACAAACAAGAAATCGATCACATCATCGAAGACACGCTCGCAACGAGTGCCGCCAAGCCAGCAACACCCCGCCAGCCACCAGCGCAAAAAAACGCTTCACAAACCCCGCCCCGCCCGCCTCAACCACCACAAATAACCCGGTTCCTTCTCTTCTTCCTCACCCCCCTCTTCATCATCGCCATAGCTCTTATCGCCTACCTTGTCATCACCACCTCACCCGCCAAGGACACCAACGACACTCTCGAAGAACCAACACCCCCACTCACGCCAACAGGGTACTGCACCCCCCTCCCCGGCCCAGAACAAGACCGATGCCTTCGAGAATACATCCTCGACGGAGGCGTTTGCCTACGCCTTAACGAAAGCATACGCTACGCGTGCTACCGCACAAAGGATATCATCATTCTTGAAAACTACCGACAACTCAGCGGCCAAAACCAAAGCTGAGCAAGAGCTCCTCAACGTCCTCCTGCAATGCTTCAACAGAAAACTCGCCATTCTCAAAGGCACTCCACGAAGCCGGCACAGGAGAACTCACAACAATAACGTGCAAAGGCGCATCGCCGTACACGAACGACTCATCCAAAGAAAACGTAAAATTCACCAACCCCCCAGACGGCCACGATGACAACTCAATTTCTGGCAACGTAACACTCTTTTTCACAGGAAAAGAACCAACCTCTCTCTTCTCCTCAGGAATCGTGATATTCCCTGTCCAGAGCAACTGGGCATCAACAACATACGTTCCAGGAACAAGCAAAACTTCTTCGTCGGTTGAACGCTTAAACGTGACTGTGGACGGCGCGCCTTCTGCGGACTCCAAAGACGCTAAGAGCTCACTGCGCTGCTCACCAGAAATCTTTCCCTCATCAAACCACTCGTCAACCTGCTCACGCGTCACCGCCTCAAGTACCACCTCCCCCTCATCCCCTGCGAACGAAAACGTCCCCACCAACGGAAACGCGCCCTCGAACTCACTCTCCGGCACACGGCGAATTTGCAAGAACACAACGTCTTTCTCCTCCAACGCTCTTAACTCAGGATCCTCACCGCCGCCGTTAACAACCAATTTCTTCACCGTTACATTGTGCGGAACACCAACCCACATACGCACGGGCACGCTCGTATCCGGCAAGCCATCAATATTCACAAACGGCCTGCGAACATCCAGCGCACCATACTTTTCAAATACCAACACGCCCCCCACGGGGCACGAAGGCAGCTGCGCAACCAACTCGCCGTTCATACTCGTCTCGCCAACAACGCTTCGTAGCCCACCACACTGGTACCGAACCACGACCCCTGAGAGGGCTTCACCACTATGGGCGTCTGTTACAACAATATGCACGTCCCTATCCACGAGAAGATGGGGCTCGTCCCACTCGAGAACATTCCCTAAACTAATATCCAGAGCAAGGTGTTCCTGCGTCACAGGCCTATTATCCCTGATGTTTGCTTCAAGGGCAAACTGAAACACAAAACCCTCTCCGTTGAAAGCAGAAGGGTCAACAATCGAGACCACATAGGGAAAACTAATATCGTACAAGAACTTATAATCTAAAAAGACAAAGCCCAACGAGCTCAAGAGCGGCAAGTCAATGTCGACTTTCGAAGGCTTGAGCACAGCCCCGCCACCCAAGTTAACATATGCGCCGGTAAAGGGGTATACCACCTTCGCCTGAAGCAAGTACGGCGCCTCACTCACTTTCACTAACAACCTGCTCAAAACGCCTTCAACGTACGGCTTGTACTCTCCATAAAACTCTTCCGGAAACGTGAGAACATCATCATTCTCAATAGCATTCACAATTTGCACCGCGTTCACGTAGGGCAAAACATCACGTTCCAAAACCTGTTCAACGTCTCGCTCAATCCAGAAATGCTCCCTTCCACGAAAAGCAGTCTGCCTCGTCGGCGGAAGCGCGCTCTCAATCCCAGAATAAATACTAATGAGTTGCATGACAACAGACTCGACAAAGCCTGTTTCGGCAGCACTCGAAAAGATATCCTCAGCCAAGCGGTACATCGCAGGGAGGGTTACGTCAACCTCGCCCGTGAAGGAATCAACAACGCCGCGCTCTCCCGACTCAAGAACTTCAACCTCCAATGGAACGTGCACCAGAGCACGCACCTGCGTTTCGCTTATGCTCACTTCCGTTCTCGCTTCTCCCTCCTTCACGGACAGCGTCTTTTCAAAATCAGGCTTCAACGCAGAGAAGCAAGACATCACACTCTTCGTAATAAATGCTTCAAGCCCGCCTTGGATGCTCGGCGAGCCTCTTGCAAGATCGGCAGGGCACACCCTTCCCGGTTCGCACAAGAACGGCTTGTTCTTCACGATCGTCCCAATAGAACCGTCACTACCGTCCTCCAAAAACAACCAGTACGGCAACACGTCAGGCTCGAACACGAACGCCTCCGAGCGAACAGGGTCAGGACCAATCATGAACGAGGAAACATCAAAAAAACCCCCTTGCTTCCCCGCGAGCTCCAAACCCGAACGGAGCGCATCCTGAACGCACGAATCCATCGCAGCACGCACGGGCGCAACTTCCCGCTGAAAAGCAGCGCTCTCTCCACTACCTCGCTCACTCTGCATCGCGGAGTAGAGAAAGAACCCTGCCGCAACAAAGACGACAAGGCCCAAAATTACGAAAACCGCGATTTGTGCCTTCTTAGTCGTTTTCCGTGCATTCTTCATCATAAATCACCGCTCCACTCCGCATCGCCACCGCTAGAGGATGAACTCGCGGCTGAAGAAGCCTGCTCGACAACGGGGCTTCCACGGCTCGCTAGCGCATCTTCTTTGAACGCTGAACAAAACCTCGTCTTAGCGTCGCGTTCTCCGTCAGGATACGGCTTGTTAAACACCAGGCAAAGCCTGGTGTACTTCCTGGCACTTACGAACGACTTGCTTACCCGCTCAGACTGGCCTGGCTGGAGCCTTTTCCAATCAGTAAAAGCGCGCCTTAACGACCCGTCGTCTCCTTCCAGCTCAATAGTAAACGCGACAGGTTCCTTTCCAGCACTTACGAAATACAACACGGAATACACCGTAGCCGAGTCGTTCAACACAAAAAAGTCGCCAACAATGGTCGCCGCAACACTTGCTTTTCCAGACGACCCCAACCGCACAATCGTCGTCTGGGAAGGCGACTCAATAACGACGCCCGACGCCGGATTGCACAAGCTCTCTTTCCACTCCTCAGGATCGACCTTCCTAGCAACTTTTTTGAGAGCTTCAGGGAAGAGGAAGTCAAGCTGCCCCTTCTTGAAGAGCGCTCCCAGCGCCATGGTCACGAGGGAATCATACGCTGCAAAGCGAGCTTGCCTGCGCACTATCTCAAGGTTCCTCCTCGCCTCCTCCAATGCTTTCGCCTCGTTCAACACATCCTTATTTTCTTCAAGAACATCTGCAAGAGTTTTTCGCTCACCGGAAGATTCAATCTTGCAATTCTCAGCACCCTCGGCACATCCGTTAACAAAGCGGTCAATGCCTTCTCCCCCCTTCCCTGATTCTGTGATTAAAAGCTCGGGAGGAACGTCTTCAAGGGGAATTGCCTCTTTGTTTCCCTGCTCATCAAGTAATACCGCCTCTTTACTCAAACCGTTCTCATCATACGAAATAATGAGGCTAGGCCCGTTATCAAGGGTGACCGTTGTTGACTTGACGGTGTTTGTGTGGTCAAGCACCACCGAAATAAATACGGTTTCTTGTTCAGGCGTCGCTTCACCAAGTACAACCTGACCGCTCATAACCGTCTCACCAGACGAGAGAACCACCGAGTCTGGCTTGACCTCCTGGCCCTGCGCATCTAGCAACACCTCCCGTTCCGGATCGTACGTGTAGACATTTCCCTGGTTATCCTTAACGGTGAACGCGACGCTCGTATCGAGACGTGCAACGTCATTATACAGGGCGTTAACCTCTTTCTTTGCGTTTTTGAAGTTGTTTCTTGCCTCTTTGAGCTTTTCTCTGAGCTCTTCGGCTTTGTCTTTGTCGCCCTTTTTCAGCGCCCGATCAAGATCTTTTTGCAACCGTTCAATCTGCTTCCCAAGCTCTCGAACGTGAGCGCTGGCTTCAAGAAAGGACTCGAGTCTTTCCAGCTCTTCTCTCTGCTCCAAATCAAAACCGCTCTCTTTGAGCTTTTCAAGAAGCTCCTTTTCCTTCTCTTCATTCAACTCCTGAGCGTACTCATCAGCCAGTTGGCTCTTCTCAATATACTCCGCGCCAGCCTCCGCAACCGCTCGTGAAACAACATCTACTTCAAAATTCGGCAAGCTAAACGGCTGCCGAGAACAGTGAGGACCGTTGCACAGGGCCTGCTCACAGACGCTGTTGGAATTATACGATACTGGTCGAAAACTGCCCGGCTTGCCAATGGCACGAATATCCTGGAAGCTTGCCAACGTCTGCGGCACGTGGCACCAAATCCCCGCCCAATTCCCCGGCACAGCGTCAGCTTTGGCACACGCGCCCTTCAAGACTTGCTCTAAAACCAGATGAGGGATGAGCGCTCGTATGTACGCGGCGATATTGCTCATGACGTTCTTAATTTCAATCACGCCCGGGAGGTTGAACACCTCTCCAACCACGGTTTTACACTCGAGCCCGCTCTTGAGTTCGTCACAGAGTGAAACGTCAGCACCGTACAACGCCTGAGTCTTCAAGCAGTTAAGATAATCGCACTGGATGAACCGCCACTTGTCAAGGTTTTCCAAAACACCCGGCAAGCAAAGACAGGTAGCAGAAGCGACAAGGCTTTCATGTAGGTTAGGAACGGTAAGATCTTTCGTCAGCTCAGCAGGCAGCTTCTCTTTTGGAATGAGTAAGGACCTTGCAGGACCGTCATCGGGATTGCAGTCCACGCCGAGCTGCTCGATAGCATCAGTGTATTTTTTCGTTTTAGCCCATTCATTCTTGCACGAGATCGCTCCGCAAACGTCACGAAGCGTGTCCGACCACTTGCTCTTAATCAATGATGATTGCAATTCACTTTCGGCAACCGCCTTAGCACCCTTGGCAGCGGCAGCCTGCCCCCCCGGGACGTTTGCAAGAGGATCAACGAATCCAGTTTTAATATTGCCAAGAAGAGCACTGATAGCAACCGCCTGATCGTACAATCCGCACACGTTCCCCACTTTTTCCAAAATGCGCTGTGCTTTGCCAATCCACGTCCAGTCAAGCATTGCCGCACCTTCGGCTTTCTTCACTTTCTCAACGAACGCTTGCCCCGGGTCGCCAAGCACCGACGAGGTCAAGCCAATGGAGAACGTTATATTGAGTCTCTGTGGCTTGTTCAATACCCGTTTCCCCACCCTACCAATCACGTTGAACGAACACAACACCTCCATGGACGGTCCGAGCTCGTTGACGGACCTGCCTGAAAATCCTTTTATTACAAAATCCAAACGGTTCTTCTCCCGCACGTCAGCAGCAGGATTGGCAATCACCTCTTGTTCGAGCGCTGAAGCAGCAACCTCACCATCTCTGAGAACGGAGCACTGCGCGTCGCCAATTCTTAAAACATGAGCACCCGGCGCTTTTGCCTCCAGCATGAACGGCACGAAAACAGGAAAGCCAACTCCTGCCTCATTTGTGAAGCTGAGAACGGCACGGGAAATGGAACTCGGCTGCACAGCGCCAGCCACTCGGGCAGAAAAGAGCGAAGGAGCATTCTCGACATTGACAAGCTCCAGCGCGGAGAACCGCGCCTTCTGCCTGGCGGCGTTCCCTACAATATCGTAAACAATCACGGTAACTTCACCCGTGCCGACCTCGCCAGCAACACTGTCGACAGAGCACACGTACGCACCCTCCTCCTTCGCACAAGCGCCCCTCACCGTCTGCCCGTCCTTGAACACCGCTTCCATTACCGCACCTGGATTCTCCTCCTCAATAACCGCTTCGATGTGCAATGCCCCGCCAGCCGTGATAGCCCCGCCGAGGTGTTCAGGACCAGTGACGTGCACTTCTTTAATCCTCGGAGGTGTCGCGTCACAGAGAAAACTCCCGCCAATTCCCTCCACAGGATTTCCGGAATCTTCCTGGGAAGGCACGCCCCGCAGACTCGCCACGCCAACGGGGACGTACGCCCCTTCACCACACGACACTTGCGCCGTTGTTTTACAGATGCTGCCAATACACTCACGAGCGCCAAACACTAACCCGCCAACTCGAACAAAAACCATCCTGTGCACGAAAGACCCTGTTGGGTTTTCCATCTCCACCGTCACGTTCGCCAAACTGCCCGAAGGCAAAAAACAAACGTCTTCAACACAAAAATCCGTGACAAACCGCTTAACAACCGGCTTGTCCACATCGAGCGTGAGCGGAACGAAAAAAGATTCGACGCTGCGAGAACCATTCCTCAGCGCCTCCACCGTGACATTAAAACCGGGACTGTCCACGAGCAAAACCAAGCCCTCAATCACGCAAACACCTTCGCTACAATCCTCAGGCTTCACTCGCAACGATCGATACTGCTCTCTCAAAATACCAAGGTTCATCTGCGAGAGATCAACAACCAACTCATCAAAATCAGATTCAGCCAAGGTGAGCGCGACACTCACGTCAGTCGGCACCGCCCTTCCCGGCGCAACGCTCTCAACAGGAACGCCGTGGCGCAAAATCTTCACATCAGAAACAACGTTAGCAAGCACAGCCGCAGGGAAGACAGCCATAACGAACAACACCACTACGCAGGCTGCAAAACCCCTCTTCATACAATCACCAAAAACAACCAAAAACTCTTTTTTTCTCTTTAAAAATCTTTCGTTTTCGTTCACCAGCGCTTTTTTTCATGGTTGCTCTTATTTTTCTCTTATTTTTGTTTATTTTTTAGTCTTACCCCCCTACCGAACCACGCCGTTGAGCACCGTGACAGTCCTCACCACAACACCCCCTGCCATGAGTTGTTCACCGTCAACGAAGACGACGCCGTTCCTCACCACCAACTCATGCTTGAAGAACTCATCAATGGAGATTGGCGCACACGCCTCATCCCCTCTCACGAACGTACCAACTTCTGCTCCGGGAACGAAAAGCACTTCACAACCTCCCTCCTTCGTATCTTCCTCCGCCGCGAGAAGCATGCCCTCGCTAACAACACCCCTCAGCTTTGCTGGCTTGAGGTTCCACACGACAATGATGTTCTTCCCCACCAATTCTTCAGGCGTGTACAACCCCACCAAGCCAGATACAATCGTTCGCTGCTCACCACCAAAATCCACGGTCTCCACAAAGAGCTTCTCTGCAGAAGGATGCTTCTCAACCCGAACAATCCTCCCCACCCGCAACGACAACGCCTTGGGAGCTGAACCCGCAGCGGGCGCCTCTGAAGCGGCCTTCTCAGCCGCTGCAACAACGCGCTCACCACGCCCGCCTTCTTTTCTCCTCCCTGCAAACCGCTGCTTGAACGAAGCAAGCAATGCATTGTCAACTTTTTCAAACAACACCTCTGGCTTGCCAATCGTGTGCCCCGGCTGAATCGACAGTTGACCAGCATCACGCCACGCCCTGCGATCAAGCCCGAGCATGCCCCACAATCGCTGCGCAGTAAACGGCAAAAACGGCTCCATCACGATGGCAAGGTCCTTCACAAGATGAACCAAGAGATACAATGCAGTAGCGGCCTGCTCAGGAGCCTCCTTCCTCGCCCGCCAAGGCTCACTGCGTTGAAAAAACGCATTCCCCTCCCCTGCCAAGAGCATAACCTTCTTTAGCGCGTCCTTCAACTTCACCTTGTGCAAAAGTTCAGTGATCTCCTCGATACGCCCACGCCAGTCCTTCAAAACGGCCGAGTCCCCAACTCCCGACGAGGGTTCAGGCACCACGCCCCCATAAAACCGCTGCACAAAAACAAGCGTCCGATTCACGAAATTCCCCAACGTCGCCACAAGCTCGTTATTGAGCTTCTCGCCAAAATCATTCCAAGTAAACGTTGTGTCACTCGTCTCCGGCCGATTCGCTAAAAGGTAATACCGCCACACATCAGCAGGAATCCCTGACGCCATAGCATCATCGCCAAACACGCCAACACCTCTCGACTTGCTAAACTTCCCTGCCTCATAATTCAAATACTCGGTGGCGTTAATGTGATCAAGCAAGACAAACCCGTCATCCGCGGCCATAAGCGTCGCGGGAAAGAGGATGGTGTGAAAAGGAATATTATCCTTGGCCATAAATTGAACCAGCCGAACACCTTGCACATCCTTCCACCACGCAGCCCAGTCGCTGCGCGCCTCCTTCGTGATAGAAATATACCCAATCGGCGCGTCGAACCACACATAAAAGACCTTGCCCTCAAACCCTTTCAACGGAACAGGAATCCCCCATGACAAGTCCCTCGTAATCGCTCTCGGAGAGAGCCCTTCTTTAAACCACGCTTTCGTCTGGCGGACAGCATTTTCCGACCAAAAACCCTCCTTGGACTGCTTCTCCACCCACGACTCGAGTTGACGTTGGAGTTTGGGCAAGTCCAAAAAAAGATGGCGCGTCTTCTTCTTCACCGGAACCGACCCGTCAATCACCGCCCGCGGATTGACCAAGTCCGTAGCGTTCAACACCCTCCCGCACGATTCGCACTGATCCCCCTTCGCCTTGTCATAGCCACAAAAAGGACACGTCCCCTCAACATAGCGGTCGGCCAGAAACATCTTTGACTTCTCACTGTAAAGCTGCTCCACCTCTTTTTCAAAAACAAACCCGTGCTGATGCACCTTAAGAAAAATCTCTTTCGTCACCTCGTGATGAACGGGGGAAGATGTCCTGCCAAACGCGTCAAAGGAACACCCGAACCACGCATACACTTTCTTGTGCAACGCTGCGTACTTGTCGCACAGCTCTTTTGGCGAAACACCCTCCTCTTTCGCCTTTGTTTCTGTTGTGGTCCCGTGCTCGTCAAGACCGCACACAAAGAGCGTTTCGTACCCGAACGAGCGACAAAACCGAGCAAACACGTCAGCGCTCAACACGCACCCGATAAGGTTCCCGAGATGCGGGACGTTGTTCACGTACGGAAGGGCGCTGGTCACCAAAACTTTCCGAGCCATGCACGAAAATAAACAAACTCTTGTTTAAATACCTTCCGAAGAAGAGAGACGCAAAACCTTTAATCCCGGAACGCCGCCACGTGAAAAACAAGAGGGTCGAATTGATTAAGCACGCAGCGCAAGAAAAAAACAGGGGTGGGAGAAAGAAGCACAAAAAAAGGGACAGGAGCACCAACAAGTGCAACACCAACGCTGTTCACGTAGTAGTCCCAACGCAGTTGATTGTTTTCCCAACACAAGCCCTTTTCTTCTTCACTTCTTTTTCACATCTTTCAACTTTTTTGTAATCGGAATCTTTTCCTTGCACGCCTCACAAGAAAACACAATAGCCTTCACCCCCTGAAAGGTTTTGCGAACAAATGGTTGACTCACCTCCCCCTTCTTTCCACACGCAGGGCAAACATAGAGGATGTGCACTTGCAAGCCTTCTTCATACTTTTTCTTCTGGACGCGGTACGCGCACGCAGGGCAAACATAGAAATCGGCGCGAACTTTCACCTTCCCCCCTTCCACCGGCTTGCCCATCTTCGCCTTCTTACACACCGGGCAATCTTCGCGAAACACCCACGCCGTCACGCTGCCGCTACCAATCGACCTTCGCGTGAAATACACGCACTCATCCATACTCTTTGGCATACGCAAACCCATACTGCATCACCAACTCACCAGCACTCCCATCAACCCATCCCGAGGCGAACAAGAGCGCGGCGTTCATTCAACTATCTTGACCACGCTGCATCATGGCAGCGACTATGACGACTGCTTGGCAACGGTCATTAATAAATCTTTGCAACCCCTCCTTACCACCAAGAACCCCCGAGCCTTCGCACACCACAACCACCCAAACCACTTTGCAGCGCTGCACCGCCTTCAAAGGAATAAGTTTATAAAAGCAACGGCGGTTTTCCTTCCCTCTGCGCTCCTGTAGCTCAGTCGGTAGAGCGCGTCCTTGGTACCGCCAACCACCTCTCAGACGCGGCTGGCAGGCAAAAAGGACGAGGTCCGGGGTTCAAGTCCCCGCAGGGGCTTTACCTGTAACCATTCCTCCAACCCCTCACTTGCTGAACGAAAGACTCTTTCTCGCGCTTCAGTCCTTTTGTCGTTACTTCAGCGGAAAAATTAAAAACACACTTTTTTTCCACAGACGCGATGAAACGCAACGTATCCGCCATCCTCGCCGCTCTCGCCGCGCTTGCAAGTGGCTGCGCCACCACGCAAAGGCAAGCGCCACCGCAAACTACTGTCAACACCCCCGCCCCTGCTGAACAGCAAACAACGCAAACCAGCCAGCCCCCCATCCACGACCTGCCATACATTACCAAACTCTACCACGCAGGAACCACACTACTAGAACAAAGCTTCCAACTCAAGCAAACCAACACTTCCCGAGCAGACGCAAGACTGCGCCAAGCACAACAACTCCTCAAAGAAGCAGACACGCTCTGCAAAAAACATCCTGATTGCGAGCCCGGCCAGCTCGTCGACCTTCTCAGCATACCACTTGAACACCAAGCACAAAGTATCCAGGAACTACAAAAGAGAATAACCCTCCTTGAACAAACACTCACCCCCGAAGAAGCACCAGAAGCACACGCCAACGGAACAGCATACCTCTTCCCAGGCCCAGCACAACCCATCACAGGCGTAAACTTGGAAGCACTCGTCAACTCCCACCCCGCCATTGACGCAGAAGTCGAAAGCTGGCTCACCTCTCGGCGACGAACACTTCGAGAAGTCTACGTGAACCTCAGCTTCATCAAGGAAACATTCAATAAACTCATTGCAAATTCGAACTACCCCCCAGAGCTGTGGTTCGGCATCATCGCCCAAGAATCCGTTTTCAGAATGCACGCAGGGTCACGAGCCGGCGCGGCAGGGCCGTTACAATTCATGCCAGGAACAGCACGCCACTACGGGCTTCGTGTCGACGCAACACGTGACGAACGCTATGACATCACCAAGGCGCTCCCCGCCGCGGAACGCTACCTCAACGACCTCATGCAAAAACATAACGGAGACCTCCTCTTAGCCCTCGCAGAATACAATACTGGCGGAAGAAAAATACACCGGGCGAAAAGGGCTCTTCGCAGAGCAGGCCTTCCTATCACCTTTTGGAATATGCGACCGTACCTCTACCGGGAAACAAGAACCTACCCCACCAAGATCCTCGCCGCAGCAAAAATAGCGCTCAACCCAACCAAGTACAACGCCCCCTTCTCCCCCGTAGACACCACCGTCATCCCTCTCACACTGCAAAGAGACGCGGCACTCGGCGCCCTCGCCATCTGCATCGGCGGCGACGCAGAAATCCCCGTATTCAGAACGTTACGCAACCTCAACCCAGCAATCAGCGAAAAAGAAGTGCTCCCTGCCGGGACGCGCATCCTCTTCCCCCAACGCTACGAAGACACCTACGACAACACCTGCCTTGAAGGCAGCCTCATCGACCTCGCCGACACCCTCCACAAAACACACTACCCGGACATTCAAGAACTGCACTACACCATCCGGAGAGGAGACACGCTTGCAAGAATCGTGCGCAAGCACCAAGACCAATGCGGCAACCTCTCCGTCCGCGAACTACGCGACTACAACAACATCACCAACAGCAATCACATCATCGCAGGGAAAACACTCAAAATACCCTGCATGACCAAACAAAGGAAGCCAAAACGTTGAATCAGGCAACAAGTATAAAAACCTCCTTCTCTTCTAGCACGTTCGCAAGCGACGAGACCTGAGCAAAACAAAGACGACAACGTCGTGTTCGCTCGCTCTGCGGGGGTAGCAAAGCCTGGTCAAATGCGCAGGACTTAAGATCCTGTCCCTCAGTGGGTTCGTGGGTTCAAATCCCGCCCCCCGCATAACACTCCTTCAGCAAAAGCGATTAACGAACCCAACGCGAGCGTGAAGCGCCTAAAAGAAAAAACAAAAAAAAACAACAGCGAAAACGACAAGCGCGCGCCAGCAGCGACAGAGCACACGCTAGCAAACCCCGAACGATTCAACCTCCAAGACGAAGCAGTTCCACTCCCGCCGGCTCCAAACATCCTTACTCATATTCACCGGCACCCAACCTTTTCTTTTACGAAACCCAATCGAATCCAACATCATCCCACCTCCAAACCATTCTGGCTATGGGTCCTTTTCCCGCAACAACGCCGACTCTTGTTGTGCAGGAACCGCCGCATCTCCTCAGCACATGAACAACACGCCAAGGATCAAGCAGCACACCCTTCACCAGCATCACAGAGCAAGAGCGGGCTCGCCATAAAAACCCTCCGCGCCCTTGTCCAGTGACCAGTCAACACAAAAACACACCAACAAAGCAGCCAAAGAAGCTTCCTCCAACACCCCTCGCAAAGAAGGAAGCGCTTAAGACGCTCCTTACTCGAGCAACCGCATCGTATCCCAGTACTTGACCAACGCGATGAAGAAAAACAAGATGAACGCGACCACGATAAAATACCCGTGCAAATGCTCACGACCCTGAAACCCAAAAAACTCTGCAAGCGTGATGAACGCCGCAATGGCAGCGAACATCGGCCAAAACCCTGTCGCCAACTGCTTTTTCTTCAAAACCACAACAACAGCAACGAATGAAAGCACAACGAAGATACCGCTAATAACCACTACATTTTGGAAAATCATTCTTCCTTAAACGCCTCAGCAAGCTCATCAAGCCCCCGCGCGAGAGGGCGGCTGACTTTCTCCTTTACAAAACGCTTCACAGAACCCTCCTGTTTCCTGCCCAAAACACGATCATATTTTTTTTCGTAGAGCAAGAGCAACGCTTTGAGCTTCTTTGAATACGCCTTCTTCGCCTGCTCATGATCCCGCCCCTCCTCGAGCTTTCTCGCAAGCTCTTGCTCAAGTTTTCGTTTTTCCTCCTCAAACCACTCATCAATATCGTTCCCGTCCACCACCCACTCCTGAACCATCAACCTATATAAAACTTTTCACCAAACGCGGCGAAACCCGCTCCGGAACGCCACTCACAAAGGAATATGCACCAATACGACATCGGGATTTAACAAAATCGTTTGAGCTCTCCGCTTCGCTCTGAACTTAAACGAAGCTGCGGAGTGTAGCAAAGCGATTGTGGGAAAAAGCCTCAGCTCGGTTTTTTCCTCACAAGCCCTGTTATATGACCGGAACGGAACGAAATGAAGTGAGAATGCACTGCACAAGCGAACGACAGTGAGCGAAGAAGGTAAAAATCACTCGACTTCGGGTTCTTCTAATTTGCTTAAACCATATGCCCGATCACATGGGAGACAATACAATCCCCATTCAAACAGGACATTTCCAGACCGTTCATAAATAAGCCAACAATCAACTACTACACAAGAGTAACTTTCGCAAAATTTATATATTTCCTATCCTTTCACGTTCTTATGAGCACGCTCCAAAACTTACTACAAAAAATAAACATACACCGTGTAACTCCGCTTGACGAGGCCCTTCGGCATGCAGAACTTGTTGGAGAAGCAGTACTCGGAACGAAAATGGGCAAACACTTATTTGGCATTGACGTAAGCAACAATGATACTCTCAGCATACTACTAGACTCACATTACTTCCAACTCTACCTTGAAACAGGTGGAACTCGTCACACTCTTAAATCCTACGCCAAAGATAAGTTAGTACTGTCTCAACGCTGGGCCCTCACAAGACTCGAGGCAAGACAAGTCTACCGCCAACTTCAAGAAAGAAATGTAAAGGTTGATTTCTACGACGGAATATCCAAGAAGCGAGTTCCACCAGAAGAATTCTTTTTCGAGCAGGAATTCACATCAAATCCGCGATCAGAACTCTAGAAGAAGAAACGCCGCCCAAAAATGCCTCTTCCTTTTTGCGAGAAACCGCCGCATACAACATCAGGATTTAACGAAATACTCGTCAGAGGATTCTGGCGAAGCGAAGAGCAACCGAGCGAAACCCTTTAAGCACTGTTAGTTTTGTCTGAAAGCTTTGAGAACGTGGATTTCTAGTGCAGCGCTCCGGCGAAGCGGAGGAAAAAATCCACAGTAAAAAATAGGCGTGTCATGTGCGAAGCACCATCAATTAAAAAAAATAAAGAATTTCGAGCACAGCACACACTAACTAGTAGTAACAAATAGAAAGATTTATAAAGTATTGATTTTCTCTCTATGGCTATGATACCTGTAGATAGAATTCGAGAATTGGCAAAAGAAAACGGTTATGGTTTCAATCATTATAAACATCCATTAGGTGAACCAACCAAAGTTGTTTTAGTTGGAGAACGGCATGCTGATTATGAA
>RFJU01000164.1 GCA_003694805.1 Candidatus Woesearchaeota archaeon
TATCAATTTTTTTATCTTTGAAATAAGGGCCTAATCTTTTGGATTGCTCGACACCGAGCCAAGTTAAAGTATCAAACTTATCGTATCTTCCTCTTTCTCCGTGACGAATTAAAAAAAGTTTCATCTTAAATAGATTTAAGGTTTATGATTTATTAATGTTTGTTTTTAGCGCCGTCTGGGTGGGGGAAAGAATAACTAAAATTAATCTCGCGCAGAGTTTTTTGCGTGGCAAAAAATTTCGTTGAACACCTATTAGCCCGACTTTTAGTCGTGGGTAAGAGGTGTTATGTTGGCTGGGGCCGGAGGATTTCCGCTTCTTTGGTCGGTGGGTTAATGAAGTTGTCGGCAACGTTGTTTACGGATGGATGAGGAGCTGATCGTTAAGAAAATTGGCGAGCTGTGCTCGCTCAAGGGCTACAGCCCGCAGACGCAAAAGGCGTACGCGTCGTGCGTCAAGCAGTATCTTGCATTCTGCAATCGTTGTTCGCTTCATCACAATCATGAGAGTGTTAGGTCGTACTTGCTGCAGTTGCGTTTGTCAGTGAATGCGTGCCGGCTCCACTATGCTGCGCTGCGCTTCTTCTTCACTGAAGTGCTTGGCAGGCCGTTCTCGCCGCAGGAGATCCCTCTGAAGAAGCGGCCAAAGCAGCTGCCAAACGTCATCAGCAAAGCGCAAATCAGCAAGCTCATCGCGGGCATTGAAAACGTAAAGCACCGCTTGATCGTGAAGCTCTTGTACTCTTGCGGGCTGCGCTTGCAAGAACTCATCAACCTCAAGCGAGAAGACATTGATTTTGAACAAGGCATCGTTCACGTCCGGCAAGGAAAGGGAGGCAAGGACCGCATCACCATTATTGCTCAGTCCGTCAAGGACGACTTGTTGTCGTACTACCGCACGCACTCATTCACAACACCTTACGTGCTTGAAGGAAGGAAGGGCAAGTACTCGAAGAAATCCGTTCAGAAAGTTCTTGAGCGCCACGGGAAGCGCCTCGGAATCACGCTCACGCCGCACATGCTCCGCCACAGCTTTGCAACACACCTGCTCGAAGCGGGCATAGACCTTCGTCACATCCAGCGACTCCTCGGGCACAAGGACGTCTCAACAACGCAAATCTACACGCGCGTGAGCAAAAAGGACTTGGCAAAGATTCCCAACCCCCTCGACGACGGCGCACAGTAAAAAAGAAGACGCGGCGTGCAAGATCGCAACAGCCTCCCGCGAGGCTCAACGCTCCCCCCCTCAAAAAAAGAGAATCCTCGAGGAACGCAAAAGGAGGCGGCCCCGCCTCAGCGTTGCCGCTTCGTTAATACTCGGTGAGCTTGCGCTCAACAATCGTCGTGTTCCCCCCTGCGCCCTTTTGTTTTTTGACGCTCACGTAATGGTTCTCACCCAGCATGGCAATGCGCCGCTGGAATGTTTTATAACTCGCCTTCCCCCCCTCTTCCTGGTATTTCTTAAACAAGTCGCCAATTCTCAGCCCGGAGTTCTTCTGGACGAGCTCGAGAATAGCTTTGCTCTCCTCTTCAAGCACCTCTTTCGACTTAGCCGTGAATTCATCAAGCTTGGCCTGCGCCGCCAGCACGTGCTCAGGAAGAACCTTGCTCGCGCCTGCCTCTTCCGCTTGCATGGCCGCCTCGCGCAGTAAGAACAGCCCCGTTCTGATATCACCCAGCTCGAACGCCTTGGCCGCCACCTTCCCCAACGCCTCGTCGGTAAAAACGCCTTCGGCAAAGGCGTACCCGACGCGCTGGCGCAAAATATCCCTCGTCTCGTTCACATTGTACTTTCGAAACTCCACCATTTCCGGCATGAGACGCGAGCGAATGCGATCATCCACATTTACCACCCACTCCTTGTAGTTCGTGATGAGCACGAGTGTCTTCTTGTAAATCCCCTCCAAGAGCGTGTAGAGGAAGTCAAAATCTTCTGCCTTGTCCACCTCGTCAAAGACGAACACGCCCGCCTTCTTGTTCACAATACGCTCAATCACCTTAAAGAGCTCTTGCGTGTTCTTATTATGCGTGAACTGAAAGCCAAGCTGCTCGCATATGTCAACATAAATCTTAAAGGACGTGTTATGCTGCCAACAATTCACGTACGCGACGTGCACCTCGTCCGTCTCCTCTTCCAAATCACGCAACACGTGCTTTGCCGCTGCGGTCTTCCCAATACCAGGCGCGCCGAACACGCACACATTCCTCCCCGTCCTCCCTGCAAGGAGTGGTTTGATCGCTTGCACAATGCGCCGCTGCTCGCTTTCCCGAAACGGCAGGATCTTCGGGACGAACTCAAAGTCCAATGCGGCCTCATTACGAATAAGCGACGCCCCTGCACCACTAGCAAACAAGCCCATACCAGAGCAAGAACCCCTAAGGCCTTATAAAAATTTTGGGAGCGCGAAGAACAAGACCCCGAAAAAGAACACAAAAAAAACGGGCGGGGCACGTACATCCCTATCCAAAAAAAAGAGTGAGAAGACAGGGATAAAAAAAACACCGGGTAAAAAAAAAGTTGCTGGATGGTTCCTCCCTGCTCGAACAACCACCCCGCCCCTCAGCGGATGAATACGCACACCCCGCTGTGCCACCACCCCCAAACCCACAAACACCATTAATTCCTCACTTAAAAGTAGTCATTTTAGAAAGTTTTTTAAAGTAAGGCACATATCTCATCACCACATGGCACCTGACGAACTCGCTTCGCTCACCAACAAACATTCGCCGGCGCGAGCCGCGTTTTCTCAAGACCTCCACCTCCCCTCTCTTGCACACGTCGATCCCTTCCGCTTCGACCCTACGTGGAACGTTCAAGACTACCATATTCCACGAAAGCAATACGATCACACCATTACAGAAATTGTTGAGCGCCTCGGAGACGAACTCACCCGGGAAAACTTCCCGCCATCCCTAGAAACCGCAGTATTTGAAGCCGTTCGCAACGCCCACCAACACGGTCATCAGGGCAACCCCTCAAAACCCATAACCATAGGGTACCGCATCATCCCCGGAACTGAAGAACACCCCAAAAAACGCGCCCAAATTGCCGTCTCCGACCGAGGCGGCACTATCCACAAAGATTTTCTGCCCTACATCCTCCACCTTCGCCAACTCCTCGGAAAAAACAAAGAAGAATTCCTCCAAACGCTCGAAAACTTTTACTTCTTCTCCGACAAAGAGAAAAAAACACAAAAAAACTGGGGGCTAGGAACAAGCTTAATGCACGCGTACGCTCAGCGCGTAGAATACTTCGCCAACGAACACGGCGGACTCGTTGTTGTGCTTACGTTCAACGAGCGACGTCCAGACAGGTAAAGCACCCCCTAAGCAACTTATAAATACTCCGTCCGACTACAGCCCCCTGAGATGGACTACGCAGAACTTGCACAACTCTACAGCAAACTTGAGGCAACAAGCAAACGCCTCGAAAAAACAAAGCTCCTCGCCGATTTTCTCAAAACCGTCCCGGACAGCGAACTTGAAAGCGTCATTCTCCTCTTGCAGGGCAAAATCTTCCCCGCGTGGGACAAGCGAACGCTCGGCGTGAGTTCAAAACTCATCGTCAAAGCCATCAAAACAGCAACGGGGACGCAAGAAGCCCGCATAGAACAGCTCTGGGCACAACTCGGCGACCTCGGCCTCGTCGCGCAACAACTCCTCGCCAAGAAAACCCAAGCCGTCCTCGCCAGTGCAACGCTGAGCGTGAAAGACGTTCACGAAACCCTCAAACGCGTCGCGCAGGCAGAAGGCAAAGGAAGCGTAGAGACCAAGACCAAACTCCTCGCAAAACTCCTCACCCTCGCCGACGCGCAAAGCACCCCCTACATCGTCCGAACCGTCCTTGAAAACCTGCGCGTTGGCATTGCAGAAGGCATCTTGCGCGACGCCATCGCGTGGGCCTACCTCAACCCACCCATCCAAGACGACCTCACCGTCACGGACCGCCAAGCGTACAACCGCATCATTGAACGCGTTCAGAGCGCGATTGACAAAACCAACGACTACGCCCTCGTCGCCAGAGCAGCAAAACAAGGAACGCTCGACCGCATCACGATCACCCTCGGGAGGCCCCTGCGCGTCATGCTCGCCCAGCGAGAGTCCTCCCTCTCCGCAGCCCTCGACCGCGTCGGCCGGCCAGCCCAGCTCGAATACAAATACGACGGCTTTCGCCTCCAATGTCACAAAGAAGGGAACGCCATCACGCTCTTCACTCGCCGCCTCGAAAACGTCACCGACCAATTCCCCGACGTCGTCGCCGCCATCCGCGAAGCGGTCAAGGCCAAAAACTGCATTCTCGACGGCGAAGCCGTCGGGATCGATCCGCACACGGGAACGTACCGGCCCTTCCAGAACATCAGCCAACGCATCAAGCGAAAATACCATATTGAACGGCTCGCCCAAGAGCTCCCCGTCGAACTCAACGTCTTCGACCTCCTCTTCCTCAATGGGAAGCCGTACTTGAACAAGCCGCTGAAGGAACGAAGAGCAGCCATTGAAGCCATCATCACCCCCCTCCCTCGCCGCATCACGCCCGCAACGTGCCTCGTCACCTCCAGCGACGAAGCCGCAAAGAAATTCTATCAAGCAAGCCTCAAAACAGGAAATGAAGGGGTGATGGTGAAAAAACTCGACGCTCCCTACAAGCCCGGAGCCCGTGTTGGGCACATGGTCAAATTCAAACCCACCATGGACACGCTCGACCTCACCATCGTAGGCGCGGAGTGGGGGCAAGGAAAGCGCTCCGGGTGGCTGACCAGCTTCACCCTCGCCTGCCAAGACGAAGAGGGCAACCTTCTCACCGTAGGCAAGGTCGGCACCGGGCTCAAAGAGCTCGAAGAAGAAGCACACGAAGGAAGCAACGACACCTCACAAGAAGACCTCACCTTCCCTTCCATCACCAAACGCCTCAAACCCCTCATCATCAAGACCGAGGGCAGAGATGTTGAAATCAAGCCCGACATCGTCGTCGAGGTCAAATTCGAAGAGATTCAAAAAAGCCCTTCGTACACGTCCGGCTACGCCCTCAGGTTCCCCCGCCTCGTTCGCATCAGGGAGGACCGCGACCTGAGCGACATTAGCACCATCGCCGAGATCGAACAACTCTTTGCATCCCAGCGCTAGCCAAGGCAACGCCAACCCAGAGAAAAAAACCACCTCCTTTCTTGCCCGCCCTTCTCGTTTCTCCTTCACGCTCGCTTGTCCGGTGCTCGCAAGCCCCTCCTTGGCCCCTCTTCTTTCTACGTTCTTGCCTCGACCACCAGGCGCCGCGAAGAAAAAATGAGACCGCCTCACCTCCAAACCCTCAAAAAAAACCAGTGTTTCATTTATGAAACAATGTTTCATTTATGAAAAGTTTTATAAATAAGTTAGTTTATACGGCCTGAAATGGAAGATCTCGATCCGCGCAAACTCCTCGCCGACCTCTTCGACAAAAAGCTCCTCGCCGTCCTTCGCCTCTTCATCGACAACCCCGACAAAGAATATTACTTGCGCGAAGTAGCCAAATACACCCGCGTCCCCGTAGCAACCGTCTACCGCCACCTCGGCAAGCTCAAAGCCCTCGACATCATTCACGAGCGACGCATCAAAAAACTCAAGCTCTATCGGCTCAACGAAACCAAACCCGCCAAATTCATCGAATCCATTCTGGAAGTGCGCAAAACCGCCCTGGAAGAGTTCCTCGACCTCGTCAAAGGAGATCCGCACATCCAAGAAATCATCCTCCACGGGAAAAAGCAAAAGGACAGAGCCAACATTCTCATTATCGGCAGCGGCGTGAACGCAGAGGCCATCAGGCAAGCCGTCGGCACCATTAAAGACAAGTACGGCTTTAGCGTCATTCACCTCGTCCTCGAACCCGAACAATTCGAACAAATGGCGTCTATGGGCCTCTATTCCGGAGAAAAACGCTCACTCTACAAAGTATAACCCCCCTCCCTTGGCACCCCCCATAAAATTATTTCAACATCCCAAACATATACGAAGAAAGCTATATCCTTCATGACAGAAAGGTTTATATATAACTAAAGAGATTATCAATCCTAATACAGTTTTTTGGCGAAACCTAAAAGTTTTGCGAAAAAACAAAAGAGCGGAAGCCACATGAGAGCTTCGCGCCCAACCAAGGGGGCCTGAGGTGACGCATACTGAGAACGAAGTAGACCTACGTCTCTTCGACCACTCCAACCAACAACACCTCACCACCAAACCAAAAAAACAACCAAACAAAGGGGGTACCAAACAATGGACTTCATCGTAAGCAACGCAGCGAATACCGCCCCGCAAGGGCAAGCAACTACAGAGTACAACCAAGTTGAAGTCGGCCAAGCCAACATCAAAGTCATCGGGTGCGGAGGAGCCGGCACAAACATGACCGACTGGCTCTACAAAAAAGGCATCCAAGGCGCAGAAATCATCGCCTGCAACACCGACCAACAACACCTCAACATGGTCGAAGCAGACCGCAAATTCCTTCTTGGCAGAGACACCACCCGCGGCCTCGGCTGCGGCGGATTCCCCCAAAAAGGCGCGGAAGCAGCACAAGAAAGCCTCCAAGCCATCAAAGAAGCACTCAAAGGCTCCGACATGGTCTTCGTCTGCGCAGGAATGGGCGGCGGCACCGGCACGGGCGGAGCCCCCGTCATCGCCAGCGTCGCAAAAGACGCAGGAGCCATCGTCATCGGCACCGTCACGATGCCCTTCAAAATCGAGCGAGCCCGCCTCGACAAAGCTGAATTCGGCCTTCAACAACTCCGCCAAGTCAGCGACACCGTCATCGTCATCGACAACAACAGGCTCGTCCAAATCGCAGGAAACCTGCCCGTCCAACAAGCCTTCGCCGTCGCGAACGAACTCATCGCCACCATGATCAAAGGCATTGTTGAAACCATCGCCGTACCATCACTCGTCAACCTCGACTACGCCGACGTCAAAACCATCATGACCAACGGCGACGTCGCAGCAATCGGCGTTGGCGCAAGCGACACCAACAACCGGGTGGAAGAAGCCGTCAAAGGCGCACTCTCCAACCCCCTCCTCGACATCTCCTACGAAGGAGCAACAGGCGCAATCATCCATGTAGCAGGCGGTCACGACATGACCTTAGACGACATTAGCAGAGTTGGAGAACTCGTGACAGAAAGCATGGATGAGTCTGCCAATGTGATCTGGGGTGCTCGAGTCAGTGAAGACATGAAGGGCAAAATAACAGTGATGACAATAATAACAGGCGTCAAAAGCCCCTGGATCCTTGGCAAACAAACACCAAGGCAGCGAGAAGAAGCCAAACAAGCGCTGAGCGACGAGCTCGGCATCGAAATCGTATAAGGGGAACAAAAAAACGGGGACTCCCCTTATACAGGCCTTACACAGGCAAGCACATTCCTTCATCCGAAGGACTTCTTGCCTTCACAGCCGTTTATCACCCCCCCAACGAAAAACCCCTGTGAAGGCGAAAACACTCCCAACCCCCGTTGAACAGGTTGGGAGGTTTTTTCTTTTTTTTCTTCCCCCCTTCTTCCGCCCTCTTTCTTCCCACCCTCCTCTTTCAAAGAAACCGCTCCAAAGAAAAACGCTCCAAAGAAAACACGCCCCTCAACCAAAGGA
>RFJU01000165.1 GCA_003694805.1 Candidatus Woesearchaeota archaeon
GCCAGGAGAAGTAGAACCCCTCCCTGAAGAAGCATTGACCGATGAAGAACGAGAACTTCCGCCCGATGAACTTCTCAAAAAAGAAGAAGAGGAGCTCTCTGAACTTGAGAAAAAACAAGAGGAAGAGTTAGAAGCCCTGAGACGAGAAGAACTCACCTTAGACACTGACATCCTCGGCGTCGGACACCCTACCGATCAAAAACTAGAACAAGAAAGCCAGTCAAAGCCCGCGGAGGAGAGCGCTACCGACACCACCTCCCAAGAAGAAGACGCCCCGCCGCAGAAAACACCCGAACAAGAAACGAAAACACAAGAAATCATAGAAGAAACAGAAGAAGGAGAAAAAACAGAAGAAGGAGCTCACGGCATCACAGGCGATGAGGGAATAACCGAACCCGCCGAGCCGCAACCTGCAAGCACGCTCCAGCAACCCCCCACGCTTGACGAGGCACAACCAAGCAACACCTCTTCCGTTCAAGAAGGAGACGAGCACACTCTCGAACAAACACCCGAAAACAAAACACAACAGCCCCGTGCTGAGGCGGAAAGCCAAACCCCCCCGCAAGAGGACCCGAGCAAAGAGCTAGAAGCACTCATGGACAAACACCTCACCGAACTTGACGAGGCGCACAAGACCATTGATGAAGAACTCCACACCCTCCTCAGCAAAGAACTGCCACGCAGCGTCATCACCAAAAAAGTCGAGCCGGGAAAAGAGTTCGTCACCCACGACGGTAAAACCTTCTCCGACCTCGTAACCTTCAAAGCAACGTTAGCATCCATGCCACAAGCCGTCTTCAACCATCACGTCACCGAGGAACGCAACGATTTTGCCAACTGGGTGCGTAACGCGCTCGGCCTCGAAGAAATCGCCGATGAAATCGAAACGAGAAAAAAGAAAGAAGAACTCATAGCCCTGCTTGAGAACATCACGAGAAACGCGAAAGAGGAAGAAACACAAGGAGAACCTGAGAGCGAGGAAGGAACAATCCACACCCTCAAGCAAGAACGCATGAACGTCCACGAGCACGTCAGCAAACTCAGCCAAAAAACGCAAGAACTCAACGACCTGCGCGAAATGATTGAGAAACGCATGCAGGAACTTGACGAGAGAGAAAAACAATTTGACAAACTCGTGGAAGAACGCATCAAGGAAGAAAAGACACAGCTCCACGACGAGATACAAAAAGCAGAAGAGGCCAACAAGAACTACAAAAAAGCATTCGCAGCCCTTCAGGAACGAGAAGCAGAGCTGGAAAAACAAAAAGCAGAATTGGAACAGATGATGCAGGATGCAGAAAAGATAACCCTTCAAGCAAAAGAGCTCGAAGAAAAACAAAAGCAACTCGAAGAACGAGAACGCTCCCTCAACGAACTCAAAGCGCACCTCGAACAACGCCAAAAGGAACTCAACACCAAACACTCTACGAAAACGCAAGAAGTAAACAAGAAAGAGCAGGAACTAAGGCAAAAAGAACAAGAACTCAAAAAAAGGGAAGAACGCCTGCAAAAGAAGCAAGAAGAACTCGAAGCAAAACAAGCCGCCCTCGCAGACGAAGAACACACACTCGAGCAGCGAAGAGCGGACATTGAACGGCTTTCAAAAGAACTCGAAGAACACAGCAACAAAGTCAAAGAAGAAGAGAAAGAGTTTAGAAACTACGTGCACGAAGAAAGCCAAAAACTCAAGAAAGCCAGAGAAGAACTGCTCAAGGAAAAAGAAAGCGTTGAAGAAAAACTTGCCGAAACAAAAAAAATCGCGGAGTACGTTGCAAAGGCCGAAGAAACTATCGCGAAGAGCCGGGCAGAACTCGAAGCAAAAGGATTCGAAGCATACCTCAACGCCCAACTCCAAGAAACCGTCCCGGGAGAAGCGAGACAAAGCAGCAACGCCACACCGCACATTTCAGACGTCAACATCTACAGCCTCATCGAAAACTGCAAAACAGCAACAGCAGCGGGAAACCTCGAAGAAGCAAAAGACATCTACAACCAACTACGCGCCATCTACCTGCAAAAAAATCTCGGCGAAACACAAAAGAAAGAACTCTACAACACCATACGGGAACTCTACGACAACATCAACCTCGCCGCGCTCAAGGCGTGAGCGGCACAAAAGCCATCAAAAAAAAAACTTGGGAGCATTCATTCAAACATTCAAAACAACCCACCTGCCTTAGCAACACCTTCCGACACGACGACATGATTTCTTTCCTCTAAAAACGCGTTGCACACGTACACGTTCGACGAAACGTGGCGCGTTCTGCGAGGAAGCAGCACTGAACCGCCAAACACAGCCATGAAGGGTATGAGCATATCCGCCACGTGCACATCAACACTCGACCCGTGGCGAAGCTCATTGAGCAAGGAGCGCGCCGCCCTGGTACCAACCTTCTCTGCTAAGACGCCCCGCTCTCCAAGCGCGTCCGAACCAAGACGGTTTCCCATCGAGTCCTGCCCCATTACCAGCACACCCGCGCCAGGAGACTTTGCTTCAGAGTACGATACCTTTTCCTCAATCACGTCAGGAGGGAACACCCGCTCAAGCACTCCGCGCGCGCCGCCTACCATTCGCTCGGCGACGTTGCCTCCTTGCAAGGACGCTGAAGCAAACGCTTCCACGTACACCCGCTCAATCTTCCCGCGCTTACCTCTCTTTAACGGCTTCCTCGCGCAATGGCGGGGGATGGACACCTCAACAACACCTCCTCCCTTCGGATAAAAACCCCTCCTGTGCACAGCAACACCGACAGGTGCGAGCCGAACAAGGCCAGCAAGGAACACCTCCTTAAAAAAAGCAAACGTCGGCGACCATGCCGTATCCGTTCCTCCTATGAAACGCAGGCTAAATGACCGATCCTCCACCATGCACGGAAGCAAAAGCGCCTGCAATAACAAAGGAATTGACGCCGCCGTCTTCGTGTCCATTTCAAGCCTGCCAGCAACAAACGGGCCGGGAGAGAACGCCATGCTCAAACTTCCCGGTTCAACTCCCTCCGCAGAAGAGCTTGTCAGCGACTCGACTGCCTTGACAGCATGGACGTGCTGATTCTTCAAACCGGGCACGTCTCTTCCCTTTCGTATATGCTCCATTCGAAACGGCTTGCCCGTAACCAAGCTCATCGCGAGGGCAGTGCGCAGCATCGCTCCTCCGCCTTCCCCAACCCTCCCATCAAGAACAATCACCCCTGCCCACCTCTACTGCCTTCTTTTCTTAGCAAGCGGAGGCGAGCCTGTTTCATAACGGACCGGGATGTCAACAGCAGAAGGTGCTCTTTTTCCATCTTTGAACGAAAACCGTTGAGGAAGCACTTCTTCCTGCACTAATTCCTCCAAATACCCCGGCAAAGACTCATCCTTGACTTCCTTGAGCCAGTCCTTCCTCCTAAGGTACGCCACCAAGACATTATTTTTGTAATCCACAACCCAGACCCGAAGCGGCACTCCTCTCTCATCTAATACCTGCTCCAACTTTTTGCGAAACGCTCTCTTCACCACAACGCGCTGCTGCGGCGATACGAGTTCACGTTGCGCCTCCTCAAACCGCATTCGCAGGGCGCTCCCATCCGGGCCGTGAACTACGGGCAAGCTTGCACCCAAGGATGCCAACACCCCCCCATCATAGCCCGTATACGCGCACTCTTGCTGAGGCGCGTTCGGGGGTGGCGCGAGCTTCCACGTCAACACACGCCTCCTCAAATCAGGAGAAAAACCAACCACCCGCATTGGCACACCTTCTCTTTGCAAGTACGCCTCTACGTCCTTCTTGAGCGCGGATAGCGCTTCAGCGTGTTCTCTATACCACGAAACAACGTCTCCATAACACGAACGAACTTCCCGGTCTCGTATACGCTCCTCCATAGCAGGAAGAAAGAAACACAACCCTGTTTAAATACTTCTCGGCACTTGTTTGAAGAACAATACCCATTCGTTCCCCACGCACGGAGTTAAAGAACAGGCGTTACGCTCTCCTGCTCTTGAAGACGAAACTAGCGGAAAAAAAAGAAGAGTGGGCCCGCCCGGACTCGAACCGGGGACCTCTGCCGTGTCGAGGCAGCGTCATAGCCACTAGACTACGGGCCCGTGTGCGCCAAGCGCGCCGCTACTCTGCAGAGTACCACGTGAAAATCCACAACTCTTTTTAAATATTGTGCAGCACCCCCTTCTCTTCCTGTTTCCACCGTTCGCTTCCAATGAAACAAACAAGCACCAAAAGAGAACATCCGCAAACCAACCGGCAAGCAAGCCAACAAACCACTGGTTCATCCCAGCATGCTTGGGACTATTATAATGCCATTGCCGAAGGGTATGACGCACTCTACGGGGAAGAGCAAGAAAGCAAGCTTCGCTTCATCCTCAAACACGTTGCGCTCACGCCTAACGACACCCTCCTCGATGTCGGGTGCGGAACAGGCGCTTCCTTTGACCTGCTTCCCTGCCGGTGCCGGGGCGTTGAGCCAAGTACCGCCCTTATGAACCGTAGCATCCACCGGGAAGCCATTATTCAGGGCGTTGCCGAACAGCTTCCCTTCCCCGACCACGCTTTTGACTACGTCCTTGCGCTGACCATGATTCACCACGCTACCAACCTCCACGACGCCTTGCAGGAAATGGCACGAGTCTGCAAGAAGATGATCATCATCACCGTCCTCAAAAAAAGCCCAAAGCGGAACGCCATTGATACTGCGCTGCGCTCTGAACTCGTGGTCGAGCGCGTTCTTGACCAAGGTGTTGATCTCGTTTACTTTTGCAGGCCAAGGCGGCAAACGCGTGCTGCGCTGTAACACACCCGTCTCCTTCCTTTTGCCCTGAGCACCCCCGGAACACCCCCTAAAGCGACTTCATAGAGCACCAACGAAAGAAACCATGACGAGGCCAGAGCGAAACCTCCGACGCGCTCAGGAATGCCGCCGTCACGAACAGCATAACGATAACCTGCCCCTAAAGGATATCTGCCTTGCCAAGAAACACAAAAAACACAAATTTTATATATACTAAAATACGAAAGTGTATACTGACTGATTTTTTGAGAAACAAGCACAACAAGCACGAACACGACGAAGGTGAGTACAAACCATGAACGACCCATTTCAACCAGCGAGAGCAAACCGACTCAACACACTGTCAGACGTCCTTGGCGCCTACGGCTTTGCAGCCAGCGCCTCCGAGGCCAAACGCATGGCCGAAGAAATCATGAAAACCGAAGCAAAAGCGCTCAAAGACTTCTCCGCAAAAAAAGAGGCAAACACAATGTACTGTAAACGACGAACGCGCAGCCAAACCCCAACAAACCACAACCCATCACAAAATGACACCGCTTCGCAACGCCCCCGCAACCGCTTCTACGAAGAAAACATCGCCCGCCTCCGGCACAACGCACTCCAGTCAAGCAAAGTCGAAATAAACACCGCCTACGAAACTCCCCGCACCTCGACGACCCAAACGACGACAACCCGAACAACACCAGCGCCTCAGCGCGCACCCGCGACCAACTCGCCCCCCTCTTCCACCGTGCAAGAACCCCCACCGATGACTAACAAACCTCTCAACAACAAGGAAAACACCTTCAAAGAAAAAACCACCTTGCAACAACCCAGCCCCGCTCCCTTGCAGAACGCGCCAGCCAACACAGCAGCCAACACACCCGTTCAACCTTCAACACCACAACAAAGCAAACCCGCAACGCCTTCCATGCGCGGCGAAGAGAACGTCGACCTCAGCGACATCTTTAACTTCTCAAAACGATAAGGGAGCAAAAAGGAGCGCAATAAAAGAAAGTCAAGGCAGGGAAAACGAGAAAAAAAACCCCCGAAAAAACAACCAATAACCACTCTTAAATGACGAAATATTTATATAGCGCGGGTGTATTCTCCCTGCCATCATGGCTCCACAAAAAACAACCCTCGCCATCATCTGCTTCCTCGTTCTAAGCCTAGCCATCACCCCCCACTCAAGCGCGGCATTCACGCCCTGGAGAACAACAAGCTATGCCATCTACCCCAACGCGTTCGTCTCCGGACCATCACCCTTCTCCGGCGGGTATGAGGGCAGACCGTACCGGTACTACTACCCCTACGAGCGAACAACCTGGCCGTCACACTACTACACCCCTTCCCCCCTCCCATGGTGGTACAAGAAAGAAGACTGGGATGACGACGACTGGGAAGACCTCGTCGATGAGTGGGAGCGCCTCATCGAAGACCACCTCGACTGGGCAGAGGATTACGAACGATGGGAGCGAAAATACCGCTTCTACACCGGCACGCTCCCCTTGCCCCCAGTACTGCCCTCGACGAGCACCATACCCTCACACACGTACCCTGCAACACCCACACCACTCCCGCCTGGCAGGACATACTACCCCCTCCCCCTCTCCAAATACCCGCTCGAAAAACGATATCAAGACTGGTCATGGGGGTTTGAACGCATGCTCGTGTGCGAGTTTGGCTCCTGCAAAGAACTCAACGTTTTCTTCCGCTAACCAACAACCCGCTCAAACAAACCTTCCCCTCCCCCTCGCCATCCCCTCATCCTCGCAAGATTTATATCCTGCAACGCACTCCCCCTCCCTCCATGACGCTTCGCACCAAGAGCTCCTGGACACGCGTACTCCTCCTCGCCGCCCTCATCGGATGCGCGCTTCTCAGTGCTGTGCCGACACTCGCCTATCCCTGGTACACCTACGCAAGACCATACCACCCCGTCGTGGGCGTGTACGTCTATACTGCGCCGTACTACCCATACGCAACACCCGTCTACTGGAAACCTTCCGCTTACTCATGGCCGAGGTATTACACCTACCCCATCACCTATCGCACCTACTACAGAACGTACTACCGCCCAACCTATTACTACACCTACACCCCACCGCCCTACTACCGATACCGCTACGTCAGAGCAGGGCTCATCCCCGTCGGGTTTTGGTGGTGAACGCCTTTCAGCAAAGGTCAGCAAAGGCGGCTGAAAACACTCTCCCGCCCCCTTCTTCACCGCCTCCCTTTCACCACGTGCTCAAGCGCAGAAACCATGTGCTTGGTCTTTTGCATCAACGCATCGAACTTCTCTGCAGAAATACTCGTTCTTGCACCCGTCGAAATCTCCTTTTGCAGCACGTAGAGCTCTTGCATGTGCTTCGCAAACGACTTCTCCAACAAGTTAGCACTCACTAACCGCTTTTCAAGCAACGCAGCAATGTGCTCGGGCGTCACCGGCATCTCACCAACCGCCATGAGCGCCGCGTGAGCCGCATCCACTCCCGCCCAGTACAAATCAATCACCGCCTGCAACGTGTGCCACGAAGCATTACTCAACGTCACCCGCGCCCTGTTAAAATACGTCCACACCGCCTCGGGGGTCGGACGAATACGCCCTTGCTGCAACAAACGCTGCAAAGGAACAAAAAAATTCGTGTCAATCAAAGCATACCCCTCACGAAGCATATTCAACGCAACCGGGTCGCCCACCCTGACATACTCCCAAAAGCTCGTGAACCGCAGCGTCGTGATGTGCAGCTTCGTTGAAATCTTCGCAACCAAATTCTGCACCATTAGCCGATAAGTGTGCACCAACTCCTTCCCCATCACGATATTCACATCATCCACAATGACCAACACGTCAATATCGTGCGGCTTGCGCTCCTTGCGCGGCGCGCTCCCAAACAACACCACCGCCTTAACAAAGTCCTTCGCCTCCTTCAAAAGCTCCTTGGCGAACTCCGCACTAAGACGAAACGCTTCCTTCGAATACCGCTCAAGATTCGACTGCAAACGCTTGTTAATCGTGAACTCCACAAAGAATCAAGCTACAAACCGCTTTTATAAGCTTTTATCACCATCCAAAAGGAGGTAACCGCCACCAAAACCCGCACCGCCTTCACTTTTGCAAACGCCGAGCAACCCCCCTGCGCGGCGTGAGCGCGTACTCATAAAATGGCCGCTGATCCACCCACACGGTTCGAAGCCGACGAAGCAACTTCGGCCGGTACAACACATCATGCACGAACAGCACCCCGCCAGGACACTCCCTGCACAACTTCTCCTCAAACGCCTCCGAAAACTCGTTATCAGGGAAGGAATAGAACACGTCAAACCCTTTCAGAGAAACCCGAGTGAAATCCCCCCGCACAATACGAACATCCATTCCAAGCGACTTCGCCGCCTCCCTCGCTTCACCACACAACGCAGCATCCCACTCGACACCTTCCGCCCTCGTAAACAAAGAAGCAACCAGCACGACGCGCCCATCACCACAACCCAAGTCACAAAAACGCCTCCGCCTCGCCAGCCCCGCCCTGCTGAAAAACGTGTACAGAACAAACAAGTTCGTCGACCCCCAAAACCCCTTCTGAGTCCTCCGCATGGGAAGCCTCCCCTGCCTGAGCATTGCAAGATCCTTCTCGTGAAAATACGTGGCGATCCGAGAAAAGCGAGCCAGCCTGGCTGCAGCAACACTCACCACGAACGCACCACCCCCTGCTTCACCAAAACAACCCAAAAGCCGAAATCAACCTTCAAAAAAAAGCAACGCCCCCACGCCCATCACTCCAACGGCACCTCCGACCAGAGCCGCCACTCGTTACTCGGCGCATACGCACCTACGATGTAATTCGAAGGAGAATTATACCCAAAATGGCGCTCATGAAACTGATTGAACATGCGAGGCGGAGCCGTTCCGATACCCGCCCCAAAATAAGAAAGCGTATCAGGCAAAGCAGTAGTAGGATTGAACGATCCGGGCTCGACAATAAAATCCTTCACTCCCGCCTCCTCCAAAATCTTCATCGCCTCTTTCACCGGTGTATTCCCCATCCCCGGCGTCAAGTGCTCGTCATGATACCCAAAATTGTCAGTCAAGTGAATATGCCCTAGCACGCCAGCATCAGCAAGCTTCTTAATCTTCCCAACATACCACTGCTTGAAACGCTTATCAAACGCCTCCGGCGACTCCCCCTCCTTTCGCTTCAAGTGCTGACGCCACATGTTCATGTGACCAATATCCAACGTCGACTTAATGTGCTGCTTCGCCACCTTCCTCGCCTGCTCCTCCGACATTCTCCCTTCCTTCACAAGACGCTCAGCCATCGCCTTACGCGACGCCTCAACAATCTTAATAAGCTCGTCCGGGTGCGAACCGTACGTTGCAGGATCATAATTCTCCGGTGCAATATAAATCGGCTCGTCAAGCTCGTGCCTGCGCTCCTGCGTCTTGCGCCACGCCATTATTCCCAAATCCGAAAGTGATTTCGCGGTCTCCTGCAACCCAAACGTTTCAAGATCAACAAAATCATTCATTCGCTTCAAGAGCTCAGCAGCCTGCACGTCAGCGGACGCCGACGCTTGATGCGTATGCCTCATTTGATCTTCATACTCCTTCTTCTTGCGCTCCAAATACTCCACAATCCTCTCCGTTTCGGCCGGCACAAAACGCGGGTCGATCCCGTATTCGGAGACCTGCTTCAGAAGCTGCTTCTTCTTCTCCTCCGGCAAGGAGCCCTCAAGCTTGCGGTAAAAATCAAGCGCTTTTTGCACCTGCTCCCTCGCCTTAGCATACGACTCGTAACGCTGGGCGTGATAGAGCGAATTGCCCTTGGCCTGAGAAATCTGATTAATGAGCTGCTTCCTCGCAAACCACACCGCAGGAGAAATATTCGTTCCGTGCTCTCGATTATACGCCTCCACCTCCTTACAAACATCCTCCCACGAACGCTCCACCGTCTCAAACTGGGTTTCATCCGGCTTCCACGCCGGAACCCGATCAAAAAGCCTGCGCGCATCCATCGGATCAATGTAATGCCCATTCAAATCCACCCAATCCTCATCCCGCACCCGATGCTTGCGCTCCTTGTCACGAAACTCATCCACCTTCTTGCCAGCCTTCCGAAGATCCCCCGCTGTGAGAAACTTTGGCTCGTGCACCGTGTCGTTCTTGCGAAACCCCGTAATACGCCCCGTCTGCTTATCCACCACCATCATCGGCGCACGCGAAGCCTCATCTTCAAACATCTCAAACCCTTCCTTCCCATAATGCTCATAAATCGGTCTTTGCCACTCCCCCGTATGCACCACCACCGCCCCGCCCGTACTGGCATCAGCAGCAAAATCAATGGCCTTCTTCACCTCCACAACACCCATGTTCCGCCGCAAAGGATCAAAACCCTCCCCAGAAAACCCGGCAAGACCCATCACGCCAGGAGCGGCATGAACAGACGTCTTCACCTGATTAAGCTTGGCCAGCTGACGAAGCTCCTCACGATCCCTCTTATCATAACTCTCCGGCGTCGGCTGCTGACTCGACCCCTTACCCGTCCCCATAAACGTCCACTCAATCTTCCGAAACCCTTCTCGAATCCTCGCCGCAAGCGCTTCCCTCGCGTGAGCAAACGGGTTTGCATTCGTCCCCAACTCAGCAAGCCCCAACTTCGTCTGAAACTGCGAACCCTCTCTTTGAGAAATAACCTCCGGAACCGAAAAATCCCCATCATACGTGGCCTCAAGCCCTGCAAAATACTCCCTTCCCAAGTTCATCTTCCAAAACACAATAACCACACCAAGCATTTATAAATGTTTGGGATGAAAGCAAGTCGGCTTCTCTCTGTTCAATAACAGAACTCCAAGAGTAAGGCAAGCGAAGGTTAATCCTGGAAGAGAAAGAGCCCGAATATTATCTTACATAGAATTCTCGAAAATTAAGTTCGGCCTTGGTTTCAGCCCTCCA
>RFJU01000166.1 GCA_003694805.1 Candidatus Woesearchaeota archaeon
AAAAAAATTAAAAAAGTTGTTGCGTGTTTGGGGCTTGTGTGGTTTATTTGGGTATCGGTTAAACCAAAAGTCGAAACCCTTAACAGAAAGACAAGACAATGCCTAAGACTGCTACCTACGCTACTGAATCGAATTACGACTACCCTGTTGAATTGTTCCCCACCATGGTTCGCATGGGAGACCGGGAAATTCCTACCGGCGACTTTGCCGCCATCCGGACTGACAATAACCGCGTGTTGGCGACTGGCCTGTCCAACCAATACGCACTCGTGCAAAACTCTGACTTGGTCAACGCTGTCCGGGACGTGTTTGACTCTCACGACATGGGAGACTATCGGCAGGAAACCTTCGTGACCAATGGCGGTTCATACGTCAACGTGCGCTTTGACTTTGGCGAACAGAAGGATTTCAAGCTTGCCAAGGTTGGGGATGAGTTGGGCATGCGCTTGGTGCTCAAAAACTCCTTTGACGGTTCCGTTGCCGCCGGCTTTGCGCTTGGCTTTTTGCGCAAGGTGTGTTCCAACGGCATGATTGCGCTTTCGAAGGAATTCAGCTTCTCCCGCCGTCACAAGGGCGAGAATCTGAGCTTGGATGGTATCGCAGAGGCTCTTCAGAAGGCCGTTGCCGGATTCCGGGATGAAGCTGCCAAGTTTGACTTGCTTGCCAGCGTGCCGGTCTCTGAGCAGCAGGGGAATAACATCCTGAGCAACCTTGCCGCCACCCCGCTTCTGTCCAGCCGCGTTGCCCGGCAGATTGCGGATGTTTGGAACAACCGGCCGGAGTATGACGCTACCCCGAACCTTTACAACGTTTACAACGCTGTCACTGCGTTTTCCACTCACGTTTTGGAGCGGAACAGTTATAACTCGGCCCAAAACCTGACGAAAGGGGCGCTGAAAGCCTTGTATGAAGCCGCAATTGACGAGAAGCGCTTGCGCAAGCTTATCGCCCCGCCTAAGTTCAAGCGGGCTGTGGAAGCCGTTTCGGCCTCTGAGCTTGTGCGCCGTGG
>RFJU01000167.1 GCA_003694805.1 Candidatus Woesearchaeota archaeon
AGGCCTTGGGAGACGAGGTAGACGAGGATGATGGCAACGAGGAGAATGATTGCTGCAGTGACGATGACATTGAGCGACATCTCGACGCCTCGCTTCTCAGGGTGCGTATGCTTTTTTTTCATTGTTCTTTTTTCGTATTCGTGCGATCCTGCGTCTGCGTGTCCCGTGCTTCTCAGGTGGGAGGCACGGTTCGGGAGGCACTTGCCAACGGAGAGGTTGTTTTTTTTTCGAAAGTGTTTTGACTTATCCTGTTTCTTGGACTGGGGAAGGCGTGCAGCAGACGCTTCCTTCGTCGGCACAGGGTCGTGTTACGTCTTTAATGAATCCTTGAGGGCACGTATCGGCCGTTCCGTCATCTTCTGCGCAGAACGCCCCTTGTATTGCTTCGCAGCTCGTTCCTCTCCCTATTTGTCCTCCTGCACGGAGTATGAGTGTTGCCAGGATGACGAGGACGAGGAGGCCAAGGGCTGCGACGATGATGACGCCCATGCTGAGGCCCTCTCCTTGTTTTGTCATTGCGAATCCTTTTCTATTTTTTGTTGCCTTTCTCGTGAAGGGTATATTTAAACATTTCGGTGGGGGTTTTTTGGGTGGTGAGGGAAGGTGGTATTCCGTGTTGAGAAGGGGAGGATTTAGAGGAGGTTTCTGAGGGCTGAGAGAATAGCTTGCGTTAGCTTGCGAAAGCCGCCTGATGCGAGGACGAGGAGGACGAGGAGGGCTGCCGTGCCGAGGATGAGCGAGCCAATCACGCTCCATTGCATTCCCCTCGTGTTTCCCGCCCGGCGGGAGTGACGGGAGGCGTGTTGAGCATCTGGGGTGTCGGGTGCGGGCCGTCTCTTGGTTGCTGGGTTTCTCCTGTTTTGGTGTGGTTTCGTTCCTCGTTTGCTCCTGGCGCGTTTGCTATGGATCAGTACCGTTCCAAAGCCGAAGGTGAGGATGGAGCGTATTTTTTCCAGGACCGATTCTCCTTCTGTTTTCGTCGCGAGAAAGACGAGTAGGAGGATGATGAGCAGGGCTGCGACGAGGATTATTTCAATGAAGTGGCTGGTTGCGAAAACGCCTCGTTTGGCGGTGGTTGTCGTGGAGCGCAATGCCTTGGCGGAGGTTTTATGGCAGGGGTGGCGTGTGTTGTTGCTTGTGTGGTGAGGGTTATTTGTGTTCATTTGACGCGGACCGCGTTGTGTTTTTTTGTTTTTGCTTGAGGGTTTACGTTGTATAAAAGCCTTCTGTTCGGTGCTTGGTTGCGAAAGCGTATTGACACCCAATGTTTTTGATGTTTTCTTTGTCGAGGGGGGTGAAGAAGATGAATTGGGCGTGTTCTGGCTCAGCAGCGGGCGTGAAGAAGTAGGCGAGTGCTTGGAAGCCTGAATAAACTAAAACACCGGCGCCGACGCCTATGCCTATTGCCCACCCTACCGGCGTTCCCAGTATAGTAATGGCCGCCACGCCGCCCACGCCAGTGGCGACGACGCCCAGGGCAAGTCCTGAAGCTCCTGCGAGTTTGCCTACCGTCGTTCTCCAGAGGAGGTATTCTTTAATTTTTTTGAGGCTTGCATCTCCTTTTGCGTAGACGTGAAGGAGGGCGTATTCTGTGTTTGGCGGGTAGGAGTCCTGCATCAGGATGGTTTTGTCGCCTGGTTGCAGGGAGAGGCGCGTGAGTACGTCTGCGAGTTCCTGCTCTGCGTCCTGTGTTAGTTCGGGCGAGATGAGGTCAAGGTAGGTTTTTTTACTGTTTTTCGGTTTTTTCGTGGCGAGATACTGGTAGAGTTTGGTGAGGGGCTGGTTTGTTTCGCGAAAATCGATATAGCTGCAGTAGTGGCAGTAGATTCCTTCTTCCGGGAAGAGTTCGAGGCCATCTTTGAGTCTCCAGCGGTTGGCGCAGAGGCGAAATTCTTCTGCGATGTCGTGTCGTATTTCTTCTTGCGTTGCGGAGGCGTCGTAATGCTTCTCCGTGGTGGGGCAGTTGATGGGGAGGTAGACCTTCCTGCCGAGTTTGGCGATGAGGGAATGGGACGTGATTTGAGCGGTACAATCAGCGTTTTCCAGGGTCGTTCCCAGTCCTGTGAAGAGTTTGTAGAGAAGGAAAGAGAGGATGATGATGGCAACAACGGAGAGGGTGAGGGTTGCTAGGCGGGACGTTGTGGTGTTCATGGCGCGTGGTTTTGTTACGTGTTTTTGTTAGTGTGGGTTTCGTTCTCTTGTCACCCTGAGAGTGTTCTTGAGCAGGTGCTCTTTTGTTGAAGGGTGGTTAGGTTCATCCACCCAACCCAGAGGGTCGCTCCTCCATCGGTTACGTGTGATTTTTTTACAAAGCGTTCAAAATTGTCGCGAATTTGTGGTGGAAACGAGGCCAGTCCTGCATACGTTCTGGCGTTGCGAAAGAGGTAGCCGTCTCCTTCCCTGATGAAGACAAGGTAGAGTGTTTCATTGGTTGAAATAGGTTCCTTCACAGGGATGTTTGAGAGGGTGGCAAAGTTCTCCCACCAGTCGGATGATAGGTTGAGTTTTTGCGCGTAAGAAGGCCCCATTTCTTTTTCCAGCGCTTTTTGTTTTTCTTTGGTGAAGCGGTAGAAGTCGTTGACGATCTCGCTTGTTGTGATGTAGTCGTAATATGTCGTTGTGCCGCCTTTGATGGACGTGTTTTTGAGATAGTCCAAAAAATTGTCAAATTGTCGTAGCTTGGTTGTTTCGAAGGTTATCTCGTCGCAGATGAAACAGAAACGTTCATTATTTCCCCACGAAAGAAATTCTTCTTTGAGGATTGGTTGTTTGCCTTGGAGGAATTGGTACCAGCACAGGCGCAGTTCTTCAGCGAGTAGGGGGTAGAGTTCGTCCTCGGTGAGGGCGTCGTATTTTTTGCGCTTGACCACGTGTTTCCCTTCTTTGTTGAGGAATCTGAGGAGCTTGTTCACCTGGAGTGTGTAGAGTTCGAGTTCCTTGTCTTTAACAGTTGCATAGAACGTTTCGCATTCAGGAGAGATGGGAGATTGAAATGGGCCTATCGTCGTGTATTTTCTTGCTTGTATACTGAGAATGCAGGCCTCCCTGTCGGAAGCTTTTAAAATAGACGGGAGGACTTTGATGACAACGCCTGCGAGGATGATGAAGCCTACAAGGAAGAGGATGAGGAGGGTGAGTGTGGACGCGGCGAGTGCTTTTGTATTCACGGGGCACCTGCTCTCGTTGCGAGGTAGTAGCCGAATCGAACGATGATTACCGCTATAACAACGAGGAGGATGAGGATGACGAGCTGCTGGGCCGTGAGTTTGCCAGTGCGAGGAGAAGCGTGTGGGAAGTGTTGTGAGGCTGCGTTCTTTTTGCGCGGGGAACGGCGGCGTTGTTGCGAACGGAGTGTTTGCCTTGTTTCTTTCATGTTCCGCTTCTTCGATACAGTTTGTGAATGGTTGGTTTTAAGTAGCTTTCGCTTTGTTAGACGGGGGTGTGGGTTGTTTCGCTGGTGACGTGATTGGCGATGTGTTGTTTGTCGGGGTGCTTGCTGAAGGGTTGTTAGTTCTTGCAGAGGCGCAGGGAGATGACGGCTGTGTCGTATTGTTGTTGGGAGAGGGGGATGCTGATGAGTTGTTCGCCAACTCTCCACGCTTCCGACGTTCCTGTGCAGTTGCCGTATGCGTGGTGGATGGGCGTTTTTGAGATGTTAAAGAGGTAGGGTTCTCCCCATGA
>RFJU01000168.1 GCA_003694805.1 Candidatus Woesearchaeota archaeon
CATCAAGAGACAATCCCTCTTTGAAACCTTCGAAAAACCCCCTGAAACATCAAAAAAAGAAATACCCATCAAAATCGGCAAGAGAAGAGAAATCGAGAGCATGAACGCCGTCGAGATGGTAAGCGAAATGAACAAATTTTGAATAAGCTTAATGTGCTCCAGCGACTTCTTATATTCCAACTCATACACATCCATCACTGCGTCCTGCTCCTCCAACAAAAATTTTTCAATATCCTGACCAAAATCCATCGCCACAGCAAAACGATCCAGGAAATCAGCAAACGCCTGAGAAGGAATTAAATTACCGACCTTCCTGCACGTCTTAGAAAACCCCAAGCTCCACTTTTTGGCAAGGTAATGAATTTTCTCAGCAATACGGGAGATCTCTCCGAAAACTTCTTTACTCGCAATCCGACGAAAAAGCACCGACCGATTAATACGCATCGTCGAAATCGTTCCGGCATACGTAATGAACAAGTGCAAATTGCTCTCAATATCATTCTTCTTGGCAAAATACCGCACCAACGGATAGCAAAACAAAAAACCAAACCCTCCCAGAATCGGCAAAGCCAACACCCACACCGGAAAAGAGAGAACTAACAAAACAAGAAAGGACAGCAGGGAAGCAGAAAGCACCGGCAAAGCAACCTTTACCAAGAACTCGAAGAGAGACGTGAAGTTCATGACAGCCAAAACCCGCTCCATCGTGATTCTTTGATGCATCATTCACACCTTGAAAGGAAGCGCCTTGACTCCCTTATACCGAAACTTCTTAATCAACTCCCACACCTCAAAATAGTTGAATATCTTTTCCTCAATCATCCTATCAATGACTCGCTTTCGCAGGGCAAGCTCGTCATAAATCTTTCTTGGATCGCTGTAGCCAAGTCTTGCCGCAATCTTTTGCTCTAAAATATAGCTGTTAAACATCCCCCGAAACGTGTGAATATCCTCTATCGCGTTCCAATCAAAAACCTGCCTCGTAATCATTTTCTTTGTCGGCTCCCAGAACCGCTCAATCTCTGTCAAACTCAACACACGCCGAAGACTTTGCCCGTTGTGCTGAACCGCCATTTGAATCAAGCAAAGATTCAAGTTGTCAACAAACGTAATAGGGATGTTGATAGGATCTCCGGTGATTCTTTGAATCATTGCCGTCGTGCTACCTGCGTGAAACGTCGACATCACTGCATGGCCAGTCTGCATGGCTTGGAACGCGATCGAGCCTTCCGCACCGCGAATCTCTCCAACAATAATATAGTTCGGCCTGCTTCGCAAGGCCGCCAACAACAAATCTTGATACGTTACGTCAGAACTTTTCCCCGCTTCTCTTGTGAGGAGGTGCTGCCACACATCATGTGGCATCGTTACTTCCGGCGTGTTCTCGACCGTGTAGACCTTGTCATCTGGGGGAATGAACGCGCAGATGGCATTCAACGTTGTTGTCTTCCCAGAAGCAGTCTCCCCGCACACGAAAAGGTTCATGTGATTCTCCAGGGCAATCCACAAGTACGCAGCGAGTTCTGAACTCATCGTCCCCCAATTGACAACCTGCGTAATGCTGATAGGAACTTTCGAGAACTTTCTCAACGTAAAACTTGTTCCCTCAAGACTTATATCCCTACCGTAAATAAAATTAGCTCGTGACCCGTCAGGCATCATCGCATCCACAACAGAATGCGCATCAGATGTCGGCCGCTCAACCCGCTCCGAAACGCTCACGACATACTTGTCCAGCTCCAGATCGTCCTTAAACTCAATGTTCGTGTACACCAAGCCAAAAATTTTATGCACCGTCTTGATGTTCCCCACACCAGTGCAGTGCACATCTTCCAAGTAAGGATCTTTCAAAATCGGGTCGAGCTTCCCAAAGCCAACACGATTTCTAATCAAGTAATACTTTATCATCTCATACTGCGTCCTCGTCAAAACAATTTTAGCCTTTGTTATGCTCAGGCCTTTCTCCCACAGCGTCGGCTTCGTAACGCCTCCTTCAATCTCTACGAGGTTGTCGAGCAAATCAACCAATATTTTTTCAACGTCCTCTGTCGTGTCAGGAATAGGCGCCGTGTGCGCGTACGCAATCATTCTGTCCAAGACAAGTTGATAAAGGCGCTCCTCCTCTTCACTCAAGCGCGGCTCAATTGCGTTATAGCGCATCTCTCCGCTCTCGCTTCGAAAAATATGGACAAAAATAGGGTCGCCAACGGGGTAGATGATGTTTGGATTTTTCACCTTCTTCAAAGAACGGTCAAGTTTTTGCAAAAATTCGGGCACGCCAAGGTGAGAAGGCAGGTTCTGCAAATACGCATCCACGTGGACGAAGCGCTTTCTCGCCTCATCCATTGTTGTCGTCATCCCTTCTTCCATACTTCCCTCGGGCATTCACTTACTTTCTGCTCAACGTACTTTCAGCTCAATGATCCGCCGCTACGCCACCGACAGCGCACACCCTGCTTTCTTCGAGCCTCGACCTCATCAGCCTCAACTCGATGACGCTATATCAATTACGATGCCAATACCGGGGCGAACCTTGAAGGGTATTTCAGACTCTACTTCATTCATGGCACCGTTGAACCGCTCAATCTTGATTATCTTTGTCAACTTCCCGAAATGCTCTTTCACATCCAACCGCAAGTACACATCACAAATCGACTTTAACAGGGAAGAAAACTCATTATCAAACTGATCAGGGTCAATGCAGAAAACCACTGATTTTCCTTTGCTCGTTATCTTCTTAAAGAACGTTATCAGGTCAAAGCTTTCTGCACGCGTTATTTCTTTTGGAATGACGAACTCCGAAAGCGCATCGAAAACAATAATATCGCTCTCAAAAAGCCGCTCCACTCGCAGCCGATTCAAAATGTCATCCCCTATGCTCGAGTCGCCAAGATGAGGGTAGAGGGAAACGAAGAGCATCTGACCTGAGAGCATGTAGTCTTGAACGTCGTAGTTCAAGGACTTCATTTGATTGAAAAACCCCGGCAGGCTTAGTTCAGTGCTGACATAGGTGACTGAGAGGCCGTGCTCTAAAAATCCAAACGTGAAGCGCTGCGCCAAAATACTTTTCCCTAAGGTGTTTTTTGCCTCAATAACTACGAACGCGTGTTTCGGCAGCCCCCCACCCAATTTTTGATCGAGTTCATCCCTTCGCAAGCGAAAAGGAAAATTTTGATACTCATCAGCTTTTGAAGGCGGCTTTGCTATGACATCTGGCAAAGGCAAAACCTGTTCTTTCTTGCGCTCAGCGGCCCTCGCGGCTCTCGCAACGTCTTCACGTGCCACGTTACCTGCGAGGCGAGCTTTCGTCGCTCCTCCAATCATTTCCTCTTCGTTCACGTGCTCATCACCTCAGAGTCGCCAACCCCGAACTCCGTCACGACCAGAACCGTGTGCTTTCCGGAAGAGAGTTTTCTGTTCGCCTGAATGAACACAACCTCATCTGGATCCCAAATCCCTTTATTGACCACGTCCGTATCGTTTTCAACACGAATTATTCGTTCCGAGTCGTTTCGTGCAAATCTAATGCCGTCGATAAAAATGTCTGTCTTGTTGATATCCAGCTTCGTCTTACCAACGTTCAGCACGTAGATGTGTGTTTGCTGAGGGTCCGCCGATGAATTGAACGATAAGGACGTAATCTCAACGCTTGTTCTGAGCTGGTCGAAGAGAAACTGCTGCTGAGTTTTGAGTGCCGAGCCGGACGAGTCAACATATCCTTTAAAGAGCACTGCAACAGACGTTGTTACTGTCAGTAGTGCAATGAACAAGATAATGTGCGTCGCAACTGTTCCAAAGCCCATGCTCTTCCCTGTCGTCTTTTTTTGTTCGCTGTTCCCGCCCTCTCGTGCAAGGTTCAGCTACGAAGAGGCCGCCTCGTCGCCCTGACGAGGGCCCGCACCACCAAATAAACACTTATTCGGAATTTTCGAATAAATGACTTTTCAAATTTAAATAGTTTTCGCTTCTTCAGAAAAAACGAAAAAATTCTTAAAGAACAACCAAGACAACAAGCAAGGGCAACACCAACGAAACACCCACAACAAAAAACACCCCCCATTCCACCGCACAAAACACCTCCCACAAAACACCCACCCATACGAAAGAGAATGCGCAATACCAAAAAAAAAACCGTCCCGGGTCCTGCCGGCGCCAACGACACGCTCAACTTCCCCTTCCCCTACTGCGTCATCTACCATCCAAAAACCAAGGAAATCCTTGATTTTTACCCAAAGACGACACCGTTTTCCGTCCAGCAAAGCATCCTCACCTTCTGGTCGCAACCCATACCTCAAGAAATCCTCCTCGCACTCTCAGGAGAACAAGAACTCACACTATCAGAACTAAAAAGACGCATCGGCCACTCCCCCTCAACCCTGCACGACATCGTTAGCAAACTCGAACAAGCAAAGCTCATCAAAACCGAGATGCGCTATGAGGGAAAGAAGCAAAAACTACTCTTCCCCTGTGTCTTCTTCATTACCGACACGCCACCCACCAAAAAAAAGCTCAAAAAACTCTTTCAAGGGCTCTGGATTGACACAGAAAAGACCAAACAAGTCATAGCCTTCCTCGAAAAAAAACCTGACCGCTACTTCTCCCTGCAAGAAATCAGCGCAGGAACAGGAATCCCGCTCACGGAAGTCGAGATCCTCCTCAGCAACCTCGAATCACCCATCACGCGAACACTCTCCGACTTCCTCAAAGAACCCCCTTTTGAAAAATACACGTTTTACAAAGCCAAAATAAGAAAAAAGAAAAAAAGGTAGACCTACGTTTACACATGTTTTTCAAACAAATTTTTCGTTGCCAAGCAGCGAGCTACGCAGCGAGCTACAAAACCGTTCGTTCTAAAGAAAGCTCACGAAGCAAAACGTCAAGCGCGCTGGCAAACGCCTCCTTCGATGTTGCGTTCTCAAGAGCAGAACACGCCTCCTTATTCCCGGCAACCTTGTAGCAAATCGCAAGAAAATTCTTGAGACGCTCTTGCCGAAACAACGCAAAAGACGCGTCATCCAGCGTTGCAAGCGACGACCTCAGCCGCTGCATTGCCGCAAACAAGCGCTCTCTTGCCTCTTGCACGGAGAGCGTCTTGTCACCGCTTTCTCCTCCGGCATTCTCCTTCAGACCTTCAGCGCTGTGCTCCTTGCTTTTCGTCTGTGAAGAAACAAACGCTTCGCGCTCCCTGGCACCTTCTTTCTTCTCTTGAGACCCTCGAGAACCTCGCTGCGCCTTCTCAAACACTTTTTCCAACACAGCACGCAGTAGCGCCACGACCTCGTCTTTGCTCACGTTACCTGCAATGTTTCGTGCCACGCGCTCAAGGCGAAAAACCCTGTGAACCCAACGAGAAAGATGGTCTTGAAGGTCGCTCGAGCTTTGCAGCGCATACCATTCTTCTGCGGGCATCTCTTCGAGCACGTGCACAAGCTCCTGAAGGCTGCGAACACAGCGCCCTGTTGGCAACATCAGCTCATCTTCAGGAGGAACATCGCGCACAACACGCTCAATGTTACGCACAATCTCATCGTGATACTCAACCATGCGCTTCTGAACAAGTTTTGCAAGCGCTTGCGCTTCCATTTTAGGGAGCTTCTCCCTCACCACTTCCCTCACTTCGCTGGAAGGCCCCCGTACTTCTAATGCGATTTCCTCGGAGAGCGACCTTGCTGCAATGCCTTTTCGCTTGGGAAGCGAGAGAGACTCTCGCACCCGCACGCGCTCGCACACATCCTCCCTCCCGGCAGGGCCGCCGCCTTCACCGGCGCCATCCTTCTCTCTTCCTTCCTTCCCTGCAACATCTCCATTCGCGACCTCAACAACGGCATCTTGTTCTCTGCCTGCACTCGCTTGCTCCTGCGTTCCATGCCGCTCCTCACCTGCTCGCCCCTGCTCGCCTTCCTTTTCTTCTTGCTTTGCGAGCGATTGAGCCAACGCCTCGGCCTTTTGCAAAAAACGCTCTTTCTCCTCGTGCGTTTGCGCTTTTATGGGAATCTCCTCTACCCGCTGAGCCACCAGGTCATGAACGCCAATGTTTTCATGCGGCACTCCTTGCACGCCGCCGCCTTGAATCCTACTCTCACCTTGCACACGAGGTTGTGTTGGAAGCGCCGCTTCTTGAAATCCGCTCTCGCCCCCATCCCCGCGCTGCTGCTCTGAAACGAGCGCTGATTGGGAGACGTCGGGAGGAAGCTCTGCATCCCGAGGAGAAACGAACGGATTAAATTTGTTTGTCAACACCTCATACAAGTGCAAGAACTTCTCCATGTTTCTCTCAAGCCGATCAACGGAGGCGAACTTCTTTTTCAATTCTTCCCAATCAATATCGTCGTCTCTTTCCTTGGCAATGTGCTCAACTTTTTTCTCGAGTTGCAGCAAGCGCTGATTGACCGCGTCCTGCAAGTCTTTGAGCTGGCTTTCAATAATAGCAAGCAAGGCATCATCGTCTCCTTGCGTCGCCCCGCGGCCTGCGTCGTCCGCCTCGGGCCGCTCGTTCTCACCGCCGGTCCCTGTTTTTGCAGGTTCTTCGTTGCTTTCCGAGCTGTCTCGCGCCGGAGGGCTTGAAGCGCTTGTTGGTTTTGGCGCCTCCAGTTTCTTTTTCTCCCCCTCTTCAGAGGACACTTCCTGCTTCTCCCCGACGCCTTCTGGTTGATCCTGTCCTGGTGGCGATTTCTTTTTAGCTAGTCCTTTCAGAAATCCAAAGCCCATTCTCTGCGTCTCCCCTTACCGAATCCGTACAAGGTTGCGGAGGATGACATCCGGCGTTTTCAGCTCGAGCACCTCAATCGCCCCGGACCCTGCCATCAGGGACATTTCAAACTCGTCTTTTGGATCGAGGGCGTGGGATTCATTGAGCTTAAACCTGATAATTATTAGCTCGTCCGCTTCCAAGATAAGGTCGCTGTCACCGAGGCGTGGCTCGAAGCAAAACTCGTTTTCAGATGTCAGCGCATCGAACGTGCACGAGCTGTTCCCGCTAATACTTGTGTTCAAATTCGCGCCGATGGCAAAATCTCCGGAGACGAACGTTAGGCCAACATCAGCCATCCGAACGGGCGTGCTCCCTGCTCGGAGGCGGGTGAGCAACTCAATTTTTGACAGCGTCTCTGACGAGAGATTCGCATACCCTATGACAGAAATAATTTGAAGGCCGTTAACCAGACGCTGCCTCGTGGCTTCTTCAACCAAGAGCGCTCGTTGCTGAAGCAACCCTGTTGTCCGAATAAGAACACCAGCAGCGACTGCCGCGACGAGAATAGTCGAAATGAAGATAATGAGCATGCCAATACCCATAACCGCTCTTTTCTGGCGTTGCAAGCGCTGCCACAACCCACAGGCACCCTTCCTTGCTCTTCTTCTCTGCCGATACATTCTCTGCTTCCTTCCTTTTTTATTTTGTCGCCGTCACAAACTGCTCACGAGCCGCATCTCATAACCACTCTTTGTTACTTCTTTATTAGTTAATTA
>RFJU01000169.1 GCA_003694805.1 Candidatus Woesearchaeota archaeon
AATAATAGGAATATTTAAATAGTTGTGGTGCTGTAGGAGTGAACGAGGGTCGGCAAGCAAAGAACTGAAAAACAAGTTTGAGGGACGACGCGGTGCCAAAACAGAGACGACACCAACCGGGGCAGCAACTTCCTGACAAGGAACGACACGCAGGACAGTCAGCTTCTCATCGAAAAGAACAACCAAAACGAGCCAGAAAAACCCTCGTTTCAACACATTCCTTAACGCCTTCTTTTCACCTACAAGACGATCCAACACCCTCTCTACCTTTTTTTACCCAAAACTACAACTATCCTGATGAGGAACTGTACTACAACCCTCCTTCAGGAATGACGTATTCTGTCCCCCTCGCTCTTCTGCGCGAAAACCTCAGCGTCCTTCAAGCAACGTCCCTTTACCTCCACGAACACTACGGCCTCACGTTCTCAGCAATAGCACGCCTTCTCTCCCGAGACCAGCGCACCATTTGGACCAGCTACCATCAAGCAAGAAACGCGAGGAAAACACTCGCTCCCGCCGTGCACGATCCTTCAGTGCAAGAACGACTGCCGGGCATCCTTGAAACGTTTCCTGCCGACATACTCTCACGCCGATCCCTCTCCGCCCTTGAAGCGGTCGTCTTGTACCTACTTGGCAAGCGACTGAACACCAAGACCATTGGAAAACTCCTCGGCAGAAGCTGCCAAACCATCTACACCATCAGGCGCAAACTGCGCGCGAAGGGGGTGAGCGCATGACTCGCAAACTATGCGCAAACATCTCCAACGTGATCCTCGTCCTGATACTCACAGCCATCCCGCTCCTCCCACTCATCACAGGAATTTTTGCCTCGGCCGCACCGGAAGGCGTTAGCATAACGTTCAACGACACCTACGTCCCCACACCACAAGGAGGAACGCCCATCACCACTGTCGGCGGAAGCTTTACCACACTTGCGCTAAACCTCACTCAACAAACACCCCGCTGGAAAGCATACGTTGGAAACCTCACCGGCCGCTTCGTCCTTCAAGACGCAAACAACTACAGCATCTACGACTGGAACACGGCAAGCGTCTCGGGAGAGGTGTATGCCACGAGAAACAACTCCATCCAGTGGAGCGCCATACGCTGCGCCAATGCAACGGAAATCGCCGCAGAGGAAGCCTTCCACAACATGACATCGACGCAGCCAGACACTATTAACAAAACATTCAACAACACCGTGCACAGGGGCTTCTTCGTCGGCAGCACGTACATTGCCAACAGCACCTGCTCTGCAATCGCGACGTACGTAAACGGCACTGCTCAAGCGCCAAGTGAAAATGCGGACTTCCAAGAAGTCCTCCTCTCCGACACGAACTACCTTGTTTGGGCAACGCTACTCGAGCAAGATGCGCAAGGCTACAACAACCAGCCTTTCGACTTCCAAATGATTGTGCCTGAGAGCGAAGTAAAATCGTCCCCAACGACCTACTACTTCTACGCAGAACTCTCGTAGGCCTGGTGGCGCGGTTCTTGACCAGTCAATGCCTGCCAACGTCCAAGGCGCATGCCCACAATGCCACAAGGAGTGTGCTGACTCTTGTCTGTATGTCTTGATGGTGCGTGTATTTTTGGAAGAGGTGTTGCAGTTCACCGAAACTATTAAAAAACTTTAATGAATACATATTCAAAATTCGTTGTGTTGGCAAGCAACGAGGAGGTGAAACCATGCCACAAAGAGACGGAACAGGCCCAGAGGGAAAAGGGCCGCGAACAGGACGGCAAATGGGCCGCTGCGCAGGAGCAAAGGAAGCAGGCGAAGCACTCGATGCAGGAGCGTTTAGACAGGGACGCAAGCATGGCGGAGGACGCGGTCGTGGACCTTGCAAGAGAGGTCTTCGCAGGCAACAAGGGAGGTGGTTTGCACAAAACCAAGACGGCCAGAACAGCAAAGAGGCAGACTCTTTGTCTGACTAATATTGTGTCTGACTAACGAGGTCCTATGCCACGACCGTGCAAAAGAAGGAGGGTGAGGGGCAGCCCGAACGTGACCTATTTCAAGCCAGCGGGGGTGCCAACATCATCCCTGCAGGCGCTCACCCTCGCCATTGATGAGTTTGAAGCTATCCGCCTCAAAGACTTGTTAGGCCTGCACCAAAACAGGTGCGCAGAAAAAATGCAGATTTCTCAACCGACGTTTCACCGATTGCTCCTCTCTGCAAGAAAAAAACTTGCAGAAGCAATCGTTCAAGGAAAGGCCATTCAAATAGAAAAGCAAGAAAAGCACGCGCGCCCTCCACAAGGAGTGCCGCGCTCTTTCTGCGGTGCTAAGAGGCGTCAAAAGAACCCATAACGCCTATAACGCTCATAGTGCCCTTGCAAGCGGAGTCTTCTTGTGCCGGGACCGGCCGAAGGATACATTGCCTGAACGTTCCTTGAACGTAAGGAGGAAACCTTGGCCTTCCTCACTGTTTTTTCCAACAAGGGCGTCTCTTTCGGTCTATTTCACTCATTAATTAATTGCTGTTTTTTCTTATTCTCAATTATTTAGCAATTGATTAAGTACTGTAATTAATCTATTATCGAAACATTTATATATGGGTTGTCCTAATAGACTATTGTTATACAAAATAGTATACTGGTTTGGATGGGGTTTCTCGACGAGAACCCAACAATCCCGGCGACAACCCCCACCCGTCCCAACAGAGACGACACAGAGCAACAGCAACAACGACCGACAACGCCCCCCGTAGCCCCCACCACAAGGAGGGCGACAAGGGCACCACCAACGACAACAGACAACAACCATGGAACAAGAAAACTTGTTCACAGCGAGCAAATGGGACATTCTCAAACTGCTTGCAGAGCAGGCCCGCTCCCCCATAGAACTGGCGAGAATAGCCAACACCTCCGTCGCAAACATTAGCCAGCAACTACGACTTCTGGAAATGGCGGGCCTGGTCTCTAGCAAGCGCGTCCCCAACCGGGACAAAGGCCAACCACGCGTCCTCTACTCCCTCGCAGGCAACTACTCCTACCTCATCGCCACCACCAGCGACTTCGTCGACAAAAAACTGCTCCAACTGAGCATGTACAACAAAGTCATCCTCCGCATCTGGTTCCTTGACAATCCAAAACAACGCTACTTCCTTGAAAAACTCTTCTGGAACCTCGAAGAGCACCTCCCCACCATTGAGGAGCTGCACGTGGAAACCACAACAGAAAACCCCCTCAGAATTCTCATCGTAACCAACCCGCAAGCACTGCACAAAGCACAAACAACCTTTCAACCCCTCACCCTTGCCAGCCCCGCAGGAGAAACCTGCCAAGTCTTCTTTGACTGCATCACCCGCGAAGACCCCAAACCAGAAGGGACCTGGTACAC
>RFJU01000170.1 GCA_003694805.1 Candidatus Woesearchaeota archaeon
ATCTTTTTCTCCTCCTCGCAAGCCTCTTCTTTTTCCATGAAAAATAGAGGCCGATGGGTCTCTGTCCTCAGTTCGAGTTCGATACGCCATCAGGGTTGGACACTGAATGTAGATGGCGCGAACTATTTGTGCAAAAAATTTCTCAACGCAGCCTGCACCCCTTTAAAAAAGGAGCGGAGGGTGTTTACTCCAACGGCATGTGAGAGGCTCCTGCTTTGGAGGAGAGGAGAAGTCTCAAATGCAGCCCTTGGGGTTGTCTAGCTTTTTGATCATTCAAGAAGTTTTGTTGTTTTTTATCGTTGGAATGGTGCTTGCTTTTGCCGGGCGAGCCGTTGTAGAATGACGAATGGTGATTGATGATGAGTTGTTGGAATGTTTGGAAGCCATCCTTGAGCGCCCGCTCACTTCAGAGTGACGCTGGCTTGACTTTGACTCAATGGGAGGAATGGGAGATGTTATCAATCCGAATGACGCGTTGGTTGCAAGCCGCACTCTTGATTGCCGCTGCGCTTTTGTGGGGCGGCTGCTTTGGGTTTGATGCTGGAGGCGGTGGTGGTGGGATCGACCCTCTTCAGCCTACGTTCATCTCCGCGACCTTCAAGTCCGAGCAAGGAAAGATCATCGTTTTCAGTGATGACGGAAGCTACAGTTTTTATATGAGCAGCGAGAAGATGGCGGCGCAAGAGCCGGCGATCAACTCCAAGTACGAGATCAAAGGAAGAGATATCATCTTTGAGCGCGAAGACGGCACGAAGTTTGGTTCCGTCGGCAAGCTCTCCGAAGATGGAAACAGCTTCACCTGGGACGAGCATCCAGACGAAGTCTTCATCAAGCAACCTTGAAGCCGTTCTTCCGTTCTCTATCAAGCAACCCTGAGGCCGCCCTTCCTCCGTTTTCTCTACTCTCTTCTCCCCTTCTCTTCTGACTTTTTCCTCTGCATCATGGCCATTTCAGACTTTTTTCTCTGTACTACCAGAGAGCGGACGTCGTCACGACGTCCGCTCTGGAGCATGGCCATTTCTGACTTCTTTCTCTGGGGTGATCCATCGGAGGGGGAGCGCGTCAGGGGGAGCTTGAACGGGGCAAGTTGGAGGCTGTTTTTGGGGGATGCTTTGTGTTGTTATAGCCCTGATTTTGCGAGGGTGTGGGAG
>RFJU01000171.1 GCA_003694805.1 Candidatus Woesearchaeota archaeon
GGGCGGATGTTACGACAATCCCTCCAACGTATCTTTACGCCACGCCTCGTATCGCGTCCGGTAAAATCGATTGAGCAATGAAAGGGGTTTTCGATTTCCTGCGACGACTATTGCGTTTTCTGTCTCGCGTAGCACGCATTTTGCCTGAGCTGCTGCAGAGGTTATCATGTGCAATTGACTGCTTGACAGGTCGAAGGAAAAACGGTTGACTTTCAACCCTTTAGAGCAGTCCCACACTTTCCCCTCCCCGAGGTTCGTAACTTCTTGCTTTGCGAGGTACTTTTCGAAGTAAGCCCCCATCCGCCGTACGTTCCTGACGCTTTCAACCCTCGTAGATGGAGGATTGAAATGGTGATGCTTCCTCGCGAATTCATCAAGCAATCCCTTCCGCTTCAAAATCCTATTCCACCGAACCCTGACCTCGTCGTAATGGGCAAAATGGCTGTAAACGATATGGTAATGCAGCTGCCCTCGCTTCTGCGCCTCTGCTTTCCAAATGTATGCGCGCCCGGGCGCGCGCAGGTGACGCAAAAAGGGCTGCAGCAAATCCCTATTCCCCTGTCTTAGCGACACAATCTTGGAACTTGGAATCGTCAGAGTCACAAGCGCAGCCCGAAACAGTTGCTTCCGCTTCGTCGCTTTATTCTCAATCACCCTTGGCGGAAACAGCTGTAGAAACAAGTCGAAAGCCTTTCGCAGGCGGGCGCGCGCGTGGTCAGATAGTTCCCCCGAGTATGCACGTTCCCGCGGCGGAGGCTCGGGGCGGCGGAATCCTTCGTAGCGGTTAAAGAGGATGAGACAATCGTGCCTCACCTGCAAGGTGGGCAACAAATAATCAGACGAAGGCGGGAATGAGAACTTCACGACCTCGAAAGGTTAAACCCCTTCGCGCCGGCGGGGCGGCGGCGGTCGGGGGCGGTCGTGCTTCATGCGTGAGGAGTGAGCGGGTGGGAGTTTGCGCGCTCGGGCGCGGAGCGCCTCGCGCGGAGTTTATCGCTTTTGGCGCGCCCCGGCATGTGTTTCTCCATACAGTGCAAACGTGGCGGTCGGAAACGAATTCGCAACAATCGACAATAACTTGTCACGCAAGGTGACGAGCCGCTGGGACTTCCGCACAAGATTTTCCCTCGTTGCGCTTGACAAGTCCTTTTCCGTGAGCTTCAGCTGGATATGGGTCAAATCGACTGTCACAGAATCCAGCAGCGCGACGATTTCCGAGAAAGTAAACGTCCAGCAGTCCGCGTCTGCAGTATTCATTGTCACGTTCATCGCGTCGAACTTTTGCAGCCCGACACCACCTCCTCGGCACCTCCCCGGGCGGCGGCGGGGGCTCAGGGCATAAAAAAAGTACCGCGGCGGTTTCCGGAACACCCCATGTACCAACCGCCGCGGCATGCCAGGTATGCGCGAGCGCGGGCGCTCAGGTTGCTCTCCAGCAGAGCCTTACCCTCCCGCGCCTGGAACAAAAATACCCCTTGACGCCGGAAGGGTCAAGGGGTAAAACGTCGTGCTACTGACATTCCGGATTGTGACACCGGTTAACGAATAGCGCGCCGGAGTTGAACCGGCGCGCGACACAAGGAACGAACAAAACAACCATGCAGGTCAGCTCACTGTGTGCACGGCTGCAACCTTTGTGCTGTTAGAAGTTTGCCCCGTCTGCGCCTGCAACACATGAAACCGGACAAAGACTTTCCCGCCGTCCGGAGGCTCCGGAAACTTCGCCGAATAAGCTGCCGTCAAATCGAAAGACCCTCCGGAGCCGGACATGTCAAAAGCCCCGATCAACTTGAATTCAGCCTTGCGGGGGTTGCTGATACCCTGAGACAGAGCGCGGGTCGCAAAAACGACCAATTTCTGGTTTGCTCCGGTGCCGATCAGGTCTCCCGACAACGTAATGGAGAAAGTGCCAGTCACGGTTTGAGACACCAGTGCGGCGTTCTGGAGCTGGTCGAGAGAAACTTCCGCGGGCGGGTCGGTCAAAGTCACCCCGGTCGAACCGGCAGCAAATAGCGCGGTATTCAGCTTCATGAAAAGCTGCTGTCCGGACAGTTGGAACGCGTTCCCCAGGCTATCGCGCTGAGTAAAACCCCCAGCAGCGGCAGCCTTCCAGGCGTTTCGCTGCTGCTCGGTCAGATCTTTCCAAGCCGTAGCGATTGCGCCAAGATTCTGCCTGACGCCCGACTGGGAAGCAGACTGGGGGTTCACGGGGGTCACCCGGTTTCGGATATATGCTCCCGAACCGTTCCGACTAAAAACCTGCCCCGCGATCGAGCCGCGAATTTCGCTGACACCCCCACCAAAAATCACCTTTGCCATAGCGTCGCTTTTTGCGCAAAGATACAAGAAAAGCCCACCCCCCCCCTCCCCCC
>RFJU01000172.1 GCA_003694805.1 Candidatus Woesearchaeota archaeon
AAAAAGAAGAAAAAAAAACCGAAAAAAAGAAGAATAAAAAAAGCACCAAGCACCCTCGTAAACGACGAGCAAAGAACGATGAAGCCAACCCCCAACACCACCGCACACACAACACGCAAGAAACACATACGATTCCCGAGCCAGGCTACACGCCGGGGCCGAGGCCAAGCAAGCATTGAATTCGTCCTCCTCATAAGCTTTATGATCATCGTCTTCGCCATATTCTCGATCGTCCTCCAAAAGCGACTCGTCCAAGCAGAAAACGCACACGCAAGAAACGTCATGGAGCAAGCCGCGAGCAGAATCCTCAACGAAATCCAACTCGCACAAACCGTTCATGAAGGCTACGCTCGCACCTTCACCCTCCCCTCAACCATTGAAGGAACACCCTACAACGCCACCATCGTGGACGAGCAAGAACTCATCATCCGAGCCGGAGAAGAAGAATTCATCGTCTTCCTCCCCATCAACGTAACCGGAACCATCTGCCAAGGAGAAAACCGCATCACCCAAATAAACAACAAAACAGCACGCATCGATCCTCTCACGGCAAGAGAACCACTTCCCGTCGCGTACTACTGGCGAGGGGATTACAACAAGCTCAGCCCCTTGGAAAACGAACTTGAGAATACCGTCGGCGACCGCCTGGACAAGTACTGCAAAGACTACCCCCTCGACCCTTCCGACCCTGGCTACGACTCGTGCAACGCGGGAGGCATGAACGAACTCGTCGCAAACCTCGAGCAGTACGGCGTCATCATCCTCGAACCAGACAAAACCCTCAACGACGCCGACGAAGCAATCTTTGAGGACTTCGTGAAAAACGGCGGGACCATCTTCATAACCGGAAAGAAACACCCCCACGGCGTTTTTGGAACCACCTTTTCAGACTGCAACATAGAAAACTACTGCCAACAGCGAGCAATAGCAATCACTGACGACTCATTAACAGACATGCAAAACAATGACGAATACGTCTTCCTCACGCAAGGAAACAAACTCCCCTACGCAGAAGACGACGGGTCTGGCTGGCGAGGGCAGACGTTCCTCCTCGCAAAGTTCAAACTCCACCCTCCCCTGCCCAGGCCTGACCGGTACGCCATCACGAAATGGACGGCAGCCACGCCACACTCTGGCTTCGTCTACCACTACCCTGTCTTCAAAGGCGACCACACCTCCCCTGCAGGAAGCACGCCTCTTGCAAGGGATATTGCCACCGCCGCCGACAAACTCACCAAGGGCGGACTCTCCTGCTGGGACAACCAAGCCGCAGCCCCATAAAAAAAAGCCTTTCTTCAAGCACAGACGTTTTCTTCTGGGAAAGCAGAGAAAGCAAAAGGTTTAAATACACAAAGCGGGGGCGAGAGGTGTATGCTCAAAGCGTTACGCGGCCTGGTTAATAAAGTCTTCAGAAATCTCTTTAAAAACAGAAAAGACATCAAACTCGGCCTCTACGGCCCCCCTAACGGAGGGAAAACCACCCTCGCCAACAAGATCTGCAAAGACTGGCTTGGGGAAGAGATGGGCAGCGTCTCGAGCGTCGCCCACGAGACCCGCGAAATACAAATCAAGGAGCAAGTCACCATTAAGAGCAAGGGCAAAGAACTCACGTTCAACCTCGTCGACACGCCGGGCATTGCCACCCGCATTGATTACGAAGACTTCCTCAAAGCAAAGATGAGTGAAGACGAGGCCAAAAAGCGCGCCAAGGAAGCAACCAAGGGCGTCATTGACGCCATCAAGTGGCTCGACGACATGGACTGCGTCATCGTCGTCCTCGACGCGACAAAAGACCCCTACTCCCAAGTTAACATCACCATCCTCGGAAACTTGGAGGCAAGAAAAGTCCCGGTCCTTATCGTCGCCAACAAAATCGACCTCAAAAAAGCAGACATCAAAAAAGTCCAGGCGGCCTTCCCACAATACGAGGTCATCGGCATCTCAGCAAAATACGGAAAAAACATCGAGGAGTTCTACGAAAAACTCTTCGAACTCACAAAACAATAATACACACGTGAATAGACCTAAACAAAGAAAAGCGAGAAGCAACAACACGACAAGGCCAGCACCATGATAACCCTCCAGTTCATCCCTCACGTCGAAATTGAACGCCTCAGCTCAGCAGATCGTATCAGCAAGCTCCTCCACTCCGTTAAGGAAAGCAAAATCGTCCTGCTCGAAGGCAGGCTCAAGCCCCACGAAGAAGCAGAACTCATCAGGAAAACCATGGAGGAAATCGACGACAGCTTCAAAGGAATCGAACTCAGCGTCATTTATCCTGAACGAAAAGACGACCCCATCATCAAGCGCCTTCGCAACACCCTCGTCAACCTCCTCTTAGGAAACCGCACCGGCTTTACCATCATCGGCCCTGCAAAAATCGTCAAGAAAATCAAGCAAGACCCTGACAAAATCCAGCTCATCACTGAAGACTCTGTCCAGCGAGGATCAAAGAAAAAATAGAAAAAAATAACGTACTATGCCACACCAATGCGTCAAGTGCGGAACCCTCTTCCCTGACGGCTCCAAGGAAATCCTCCAAGGCTGCTCTCACTGCTCTGGAAAATTCTTCTTCTTCATCAGAAAAGAACGCTTTGAAGAACTCAAAAACCGACAATCACAACTCACCAAGAAAGAAAAAGAACAAATCGAAAAAGACGTCTACGACCTCATCGGAGACACCATTGACAAAGAAAAACCAATCGTGCTCGACATCGAAAGCGTCAACGTTCTCAAACCAGGCGTTTTCGAACTCGACCTGGTCAACCTCTTCAAAAAAAAGCAACCGCTCATCTACCGCCTCGAAGACGGCAAGTACATGATCGACCTCGTCGAAACGTTCCAAAAAATGAGAAACAACTAAACACGCCCGCCCCGAGGGAACGTTTTCTCTTCTTCACCCGCCGCCTTCAATCCTCGTCGCCAAAACACGCCTTTTCATGCGGCGCTCCTTCCTCGTACTTCTCCAGCGCTTCAACTACTTCTTCGTATTTTTTCGTAAACTCATCATCTCGGGGAGGATCATCAACGTCCACCTTCACAAACCCCTTCTTCGCATAACACAAGGGACACACCTTCGGCTCGGACTTCACCACCGCCCCGCAATGCTCGCACCGGTACGCCTCCATACAAACACCTTCTCACCCTCTTTGTTTAAAAATTTTTGGTATCCTTGTTCTGCTTTGCGCACCGAAGAAACCAGCAGACCAAGGAGACAGCGAGCCAAGGACGAGTTTTACAGCTTAAGAAACAAGTCCTCAGAACCCTTCGATTCAACAGCCTCTGCAACACGCTGCACCGCGAGCATGAACGCAGCCAAGTACCAATCCCCGCCATGCCGGTCCGCCAAGGCGTGCACTACTTCAAACTCTCGCTTCATGCGCTCCTCCAGCCGAGAAAAAACCTCTTCCTCCGTCCAATACCACCCCTGGCGGTTCTGCACCCACTCAAAGTACGACACCGTTACCCCGCCCGCGTTGGCGAGAATGTCGGGGATGACCAAGACACCGCGCTTCGTCAACTCCTTTCCCGCCTCGTACGTGACCGGGCCATTCGCGACCTCAACAACAACCCCTGCCTTAACGCGACCCACATTCTCCTCAGTTATCACGCTCTCAAGCGCCGCGGGAACCAAGACATCAACGTCAAGCTCCAAGAGTTCCTTGTTTGAAATCTTCTTCGCACCCTTCTCCTTCTTCAAGGCGCCGTGCACGATGACTTCATCAACCACCCCGCTCTTCTTCTTCACTTCCCAAAGATGCTGCGGGTCCAGCCCCTCTTCAAAATAAACGCCGCCGCGAGAATCGCTCACCGCCACGACACGAAAGCCGGCATCGTGCAAAAACCTAGCCAAGTGATACCCTGCATTGCCAAACCCCTGCACCGCAACCGTGGTCTCCGCAGGGGTCTTCCCGACACGCTTCACTGCCTCTTGCAAAACAATGAACGCGCCCATCGAAGTCGCAACCTCGCGCCCCTTGCTCCCGCCAAGCGGCAACGGCTTGCCTGTGATTATAGCAGGAACGTACTTTCGCCTCAGCCTTGCATACTCATCTGCCATCCAGCCCATAATCGTCGGGTTCGTGTACACGTCAGGAGCAGGAATATCCGTGTCTTCCCCAATGACGTCGAACAGCGCCGAGATGTAGCCACGACTGAGGCGCTCGAGCTCAGTAGGGGATAGCTTTTTCGGATCAACAACAACCCCTCCCTTCGCGCCACCGAACGGAAGGCTCACCACGCCGCACTTGAGCGTCATGAGCAGCGCGAGCGCCTTCACCTCGTCAAGATCAACCTGGGGATGAAAACGAATACCTCCCTTTGTCGGGCCTCTGGCGTCACTATACTGCACCCTATACCCACGAAACACTTCGAGCTTGCCATTGTCCATCCTCACCGGAATGGCAACATCAACAACGCGCTTCGGATGCTCAAGAAGGATTCTTGTTTCAGCATCAATCTTGCTCTTCTCCAGCGCGTCACGCAAGCGAAGCTTGGCCGTCTCCAACATCGCATTACCCATACACACGCTTACCTCTCAACGTTCTCCTCGCCTCTCCGAACCCATTCGCAAGCGCCTGCAACACCGCTTTATTTAAAAAACTTCTGGAGGACTGAGCAAGAAAACAAAACACCCCATCCTTTGTGAACCACTAACAAGCCAACCAGCGAAGCGATATGCTTCACGTGTGCTCATCGAGTGCTGAAGAAATATCAATGTCCTCAATACGCGACTCAGCCAAGGGACCGTCAGCAAGCTGCGGGAGCTGCTCTTCATAGGTGGGCATGCGCTTTTGGAAAAACACGCCAATAGGAATCTTCTCCCCCCACTCTAGCGCCTTGACAAACGCCATTTCTTTGTTCCCCTTGTCGTACCCGTTTTCTTCCTCGAGCTTGTAGATCCTCTCCCGAAACCACTGGTACGTATTCAAATGATTAAAGGTGACGCACGGCTGCGCCACATCAATAAACGCAAACCCTTCATGCTTGATAGCCTCTTCCATCACCCAGGTCAAGTGCTTAATATCGCCCGCGAAGCCACGCGCGACGAACGTAGCATCGGCCGCGAGAGCAAGCGCGATCGGATTGATTTTTGGCTCGATAACGCCAAACGGCGTTGACTTGCTGTGAAACCCCTTATCGCTCGTCGGGGACGTCTGCCCCTTCGTCAAACCGTAAATTTGATTGTCGTGCACGATCAAGGTGATGTTGAGGTTGCGCCGAAGGGCGTGGATGAAATGCCCCATTCCAAGCCCGTACAAGTCCCCATCGCCCGCGATGGCGATGACGTGGAGCTTATGGTTCGCCAAGCGAATACCCGTCGCGACAGGCACGCTCCTTCCGTGAATGCTGTGAAAACCATAGGTTTCAAGCCAGTGCGGAAGCTTGGATGAGCAACCAATCCCGGAAGCGAGCGCGACCATGTGCGGCGGAATCTGCAAATCTGCCAAGGCGTGCTTGAGCGCAGTCAAGATGCCAAAATCACCGCACCCGGGACACCACGTCGGGAACGACTTTGTCGTAAACGTTCCAACCGTTATCTCACTCATCCTAACACCTCCCTGACCTTCTCCACAACCTCTTCAGGGTATATCGGTCGCCCGTCGTACTTGTGCAGGAACGCGTCAGGCTCAAACCCGACCTCTTCTTTCAGCACACTCCCGAATTGGCCAAGGTAATTCCCCTCAACGAGCAACGTCTTCTTCACCCCTTCACGCAAGAAGGTGGCAGCGAACTCGCGAGGAAACGGCATGATATAGATGAAATGCAAAAAATTCACCCGTACGCCTTCCTCTTCCAGCCACGCCATCGCCTGGCGCACCGCCCCCTTGGTAGACCCCCACGCGATAATAGTCACGTCAGCGTCCTTCGGCCCGTACAATTGAGGAAGCGGCAGCTCTCTTTTGAGCGCCTCAAGCTTGCGAAATCGCTTCTCAACCATTGCACGCCGGTTCCCTGCATCCTCCTCGGGCGCGCCGAACTCGTTATGTTCATTCCCCGTGATACGATGAATGCCGCCCTCAACGCCCGGCCTCGTCCGAGGAGAAACGCCATCCTCAGTAAAGGCAAAACGCTTGAAGGGCTGAACCCGGGCGACTTCCTCGCGCGTCTGCAACAACTTCCCCCGCTCAACCTTCAAGCCGTGATGATCATCAAAGCGCGGCCAGCTCTGCGGACTCTCCCCCGCAAACTTATCCGAGAGAATAATCACCGGCAACTGATACTTCTCTGCCAAGTTAAACGCGTGGAACGTGTGATAAAAAAACTCGCCAGGATCGCCCGGCGCGAGCACGACCCGGGGGAACTCACCCTGCGAGGCGTGCATCATAAAACGCAAATCCTCCTGGCCCGTCCTCGTCGGAAGCCCTGTACTCGGGCCGGGCCTGCTCACGTTCACAACCACAATCGGCACCTCAGCCATCCCTGCCAGGCCCAACGCCTCAGTCATGAGCGAAAAACCCCCGCCGGACGTGCACGTCATCGCACGAACCCCCGCAAAAGAAGCGCCAAGGCTCATCGTAATCGCGGCGAGCTCGTCCTCCGTGTGTTTGAGCACCAACTTAAACTTCTGATCATGCGCGGCCATGTAATGCAAAACCGACGAGGAAGGCGTCATAGGATACTCGCCCACGAACTTCACCCCCGCCTTGAGCGCGCCGAGGCACACGGCGTGGTTCCCGCTAATGAGGATCCTCGCATCGTCACGCTCAACCCTGCACGCCTCGTGCACAAACGATCCGGCGTCAACGTGCTCCTTCACAAAGTCAAACCCCGCCTTTGCGGCTTTCTTATTCGCCAAGACTACCGCGTCTCCTTTCTTGCTAAACCATTGCTCAACAAAACGGTCAAGCTCGGAGAGGTCCATCTTGAGCAAAGCCAACGACGCACCAATTGCCACGAGGTTCATCATCACCTCAGACCCGCCCATTTCCTTTGCGAAACGAGCGAGAGGAACCCCGACCAAGAGCACGTCATCACGGTACTGCTCCACGTTGAGCTTCTCTCCGTCGAACACCACCGCACCTCCCGGCGTCAACTCCGACTGGTGCTTCTCCAACGCGGCACGATTAAGCGCGACAAGCAAATCTACCAAGCGAATCTGCGAGAACAACGGCCCTTCTTCAACCCTTACCGTGTACGTGTTATGCCCCCCGCGAATCAAACTCGGATGCTCCGTGTTGCAAAACACTTCAAGGCCACTACGAAACATCACGGTAGAAAAAATTGCGCCGGCACTCATGATCCCGTGCCCTGCCTCGCCGGCGATCTTCCATACGAAACGATTCTTCTGCAACCACTTCCACCTCTTTTTCCTCTTCTTCCTCAGAATGATCCCTATATAAATATTGTGGTTTTCTGACACTCCCCTCCGCGGCCGGTAAGAAACGAACGTTCACACAACCGCCAGCACGAACCCGCTCCTCTGAGCGAACTGAAAAAGAAGAACGCACCGGCAAAGCAACATCCGAAGAACGTCTTGGAGCTCAAGAAACCCCCCATTCAGGAAACCATATAAACTATTGAGTAATAACTGGCTGTGTGGAAGATAATCTCGAAGGAAAACTGGAACAAGAAACCAAGGAGCGTTGGCTAAGAAAAGCATTCAAAGAAGAATGGCCAACGATGGCAAATCACGTCGTAGCCTGCGGCATAGCAGTTGGAGCAGCAGCAGCATTCTCCCATTACGCCCCACACTTTTTAGACTCAGACGCCGCCATTTCAGGAATAGCAACAGCACTAGACATGGGAAGCTATTGGGGAACCATGATTCTCCAGCTCCTGTACAGAGACAGAAAAACCCTAAACGATAAAAACAAAAAAATCAAGAAAAAAAGAAGAGCAAAAAAAGCAATGGAATACGTGGGATACATACTACTCTTAGAAGGACTGTACGCCCTTGGACGATTCTGGGGCCAATACCACTTGCAAAAACAAGGCTGGGACCCCGCAATTGCATCAGCCACCGTACAAACAAGCATGGCAGCATTCTCCACATTCGCCTTTCCACCACTACGATACGCTATGAGGCAATGGTCAGAGAAGTGAAAGAGCCCTCCTGAACGCTACACGACAGAGCGCTGAAACGACATCGCCACCCAGGTGAGCAAACGGGGAACCTGCCGGAGCGCGGGCGCAGCATGACGCAAGACAGAAAACTATTCCAAAAACGCTCGGACTCTCTGTTTTAATACTTCATATCTTTGCCGCGTCATAGGATTTGATAAGACATATTCTCTTGTTGAAGAAAACCCTTTCAGCTTAGGAACACCCTGCGGAATCGTTGTTCCTTCAGGAAATTGGGACCTCGTAAAATCTCTTTCCACATTTTCAATCCTGTTAAAATAATGAGGCACCCATCTACCATCAGGCAAGATCGCGTCAGCCCGAACTATCTCACCGCCTAAATAATCATTCACCACTAAAGCAGTTACGGCGCACTGCCCCCATGCAGGATTGTCCGGCGTCCAGTGTTCAGGATCTGAACTGGTTTCCCTACTCCAAGAATTTTTTAATGCCACTTCTAATTCAGATTCTACCGTCATATACGAAGAGAACAGACTGGGGACTATATTTAACTTTCTGCCTGCACACTCATTGAGACCGACACAAGAAATCATGGAAAGTTGCGCGAAGTGCGATTTGGAAAAAACACGAGCCGAGCAATTTTCCGTTAAATCACTGTTAGTTTCCTTTTCCTAACAAGTTCGGCAAATTCCGGTTTCAGACTTATGAAAATCTCATTCATCA
>RFJU01000173.1 GCA_003694805.1 Candidatus Woesearchaeota archaeon
GAAGATAGGAGTGACCAGGGAAGCATTATCCCGCTGGATGCACCGAAGCGAAAACAAAGCGGTATACCAGGAGTTCCTTCAGGAATTGGAACGCCAAGTAGACATGGCAGAACTCGGCCTGAACAAACTCATAGCAGAAGGGGATTTTAAAGCGATAAAGTTCTTCCTCCTCACCAAAGGAAAGACCAGGGGCTACACTTACAAGCAGGAAATAGAACACCAAGGAGAAGTCGAAACAGTGTTCAACATAAAACTCGAAGACCTCCAAGAAGAAGATGATGACAACGAAGAATGACAGCGTACTACATAAACATCGTTTGGAAACGCACACCCAAACAAAAAGAAGCATGGAAATACCTGACAGACCGTAAAACAACAGAAATCCTGTACGGAGGCGCCGCAGGAGGGGGAAAAACATTCCTCGGATGCGCCTGGCTCCTACTCATGGCCTCCGCCCTGCCAAACACAAGATGGCTCATGGGCAGAGCCGTCCTCAAAGCCCTCAAACAAAGCACACTCCTCACATTCTTCGACCTGGCCAGGCGCTGGGGATTCGTCCACGGAGTACACCTGCAGTACAAAGAACAGCAAGGAATAATCCAGTTCAAAAACGGCAGCCAAATCTTTCTTAAAGACCTTTTCGCCTACCCCAGCGATCCAGAATTCGACAGTTTGGGAAGCACAGAATACACAGGAGCATTCATAGATGAAGCAAGCCAGGTAACAAAGAAGGCCAAAGACATAGTAATGAGCCGAATCAGGTACAAACTCGACGAATACAACCTCGTCCCAAAACTCCTCATAGCCAGCAACCCAGCAAAGAATTGGATGTACCAGGAATTCTACAAGCCCTGGAGGGCGGGAAACCTCCCAGAATTCCGCAAATTCGTACCGAGCAAAGTCACCGACAACCCATTCATAAGCAAATACTATGTGGAAAACCTCAAAAAACTCCCCAGGGTAAGCAGGGAACGACTCCTCAAAGGAAATTGGGAGTACGAAGACGACGCTGCAAAACTCGTACCTTACGACAACATCATCGCAATATTTTCCAGGAAACCCCGCAAGACAGACAATCCGAAAAGATACCTGACCTGCGACATCGCCAGGATGGGAAGCGACAAAACAGTAATATACCTCTGGGAAGACCTGCACCTGGCCAAAGCATGGGAATACCAGAAACTCAAAACAAGCCAAAGCCGCAAAATCATCCAAGCACTCATGGAACA
>RFJU01000174.1 GCA_003694805.1 Candidatus Woesearchaeota archaeon
CGACATCTGTACATAATAGCAGATGCATAACCCAAAGACGTTTAAACAATTCACACAAGCAACTCTCTACACACCCTCTTTCTTCAGCTCTTCAACGAGTTTTTGGGCGTTTTTTGAGAGTTTCTTTGGGAAATCAATATGCACGGTAACGAGCAGGTCACCGCGACCGTGCGTTTCGTGCGGGATACCTTTGCCGGCGACCCGTAGCGTCTCGCCGTGAGAGATACCGGGCGGAATTTTGAGTGTGATGTCTTTGTGCTCAAGTGTCGGTATGGTATACGTTGCGCCCAGAAGCGCGTCAGTGAGCTTAACATTGAGCGTCATGCGGATGTCACGTCCGCTACGGGTGAACACTTTGTGTGGGCGCACATGTATTTTGATATACAGATCTCCGGCAACTCCGTGAGGTACCGCCTCCCCTCTTCCGGCAAGGCGAATTCCCTCGCCGTTGTCAACACCGGGAGGTATGGTGACAGCAACTTCTTCTTGTCTGTCAACTACGCCACTGCCGGCACAGGTTGCACACGGGTCTTTTGGCACCGAACCTGTTCCGTAGCAGGAGTTGCACGGTCGCTGGCTGGTAAATGTACCCAATATGGATCGGCGCGTCTCTCGTATGGAACCTTTTCCATTACAGGTGGCACAGGTGACCGTCTCTTTGCTTGCAGCGCCCGTGCCGTCGCACGAGGTGCAGTAGCTTCGCTTGTGTATGAGCACTGTGCGTTTTACGCCAAACGCAGCTTCTTCAAAATCAAGCTCAAGGTCCATGGAGATATCACGACCACGGCGCGCATGTGTGCCACCGCGCCGTCCGCCGAATATCTCGCTGAAGATGTCACCGAGATCAAACTCAAACCCGTCAGTGCCAAATCCTTGTTGGAATTGCGAGAAGTCGAACCCGTCAAACCCGTGTGCGCCACCGGCATATGAGCGGCCGTATGCATCGTATTCTGCTCGCTTTTTCTTGTCGCCAAGTACGGCGTACGCCTCGCTCACTTCTTTAAATTTTGCCTCATCGCCACCTTTTTTGTCGGGGTGGTACTTTTGTGCCAGTGTGCGAAACGCCTTCTTTATCTCAGCGTCCGACGCATCTTTTGAAACACCAAGTATCTGATAGTAGTCTTTCATAG
>RFJU01000175.1 GCA_003694805.1 Candidatus Woesearchaeota archaeon
GAAAGGAGAGGCTGCACACAAAATTCTTACATGACCTGTCTCATTTTTCTTGACACATTCCGCTCGGAAGGGGCACGGTATCGTCCTGCGGTCGGGGAGAAGACCTCCCGGGCAAGGATGGTCAGAACCTGCAAGGCGCTGCTGAAACGCGAGCCTGCCTTATGGACCTTTGCGCGTCGTGAGGGAGTGGAGCCGACCAACAACGCCGCGGAGCGGGCCATCAGACCCGCGGTGCTCTGGCGCAAGACGAGTTATGGGACAGAGTCTGAAAAGGGCAGTGAATACGTTGCTCACATGATGACGGTGATCATGACGCTCAAAATGAAGGGCAGAAACGTCTTCGAGTACATGATCGAGGCCTGTATGCGTGTCAGGAGAGGGGAGCAGCCCCCATCCTTGCTACCGGCAATGTCCTTCTCCACTTGACAGCAGACTCGCCTCTCTCCGAAAGGCCGTGAACGGTTACGTCTCATTTTTCTTGACACACTCCGCTCCCTTCCCTTCTCCGGCGGAAAGGGAACAAAAAGTTACTTGAAACTCAATAGCAACAAAGGTTCGCCAATGTTAGAGTTTTTTCTCTCGCTTCTCGTAAATATTGTCCTCGTGTCGATTCCCATTGGCGCGCTTCGGATCTTTGGTGTTGTCAAAGTGAGTGCGAAGTGGGCACTCGTCTCGTTGGCCCTACTCGCAGCCTACTTCTTCGCTCTATTCTTGGGACACGACCTGGTTCCAGTCGAACTCATCATCTCGGAGCCAAGTTGGAACTGGGGCGGAAAGATCCTAGCCATCCTTCTATGGATGTCTGTTTTGTTTGTCCTTGTGAAAGTCGACCGCAACTTCAAGCCTTCCGATGCGGGGTTCACGGTGAAGCAGATTCCGGGGTCGGTTAAGCCTGCGGTCATTGGTCTCTTTGCCGCTGTCTTGCTGCAGGTCCTATGGGTTTACATGAATGGAGGCAACGAATATGACGCAGAAGAGCTGCTTTATCAGGCGCTAATGCCCGGAGCCGATGAAGAGCCGGTGTTCAGGGGGTTGCTTCTCTATCTCGTGTCGCGTGCAGTCATCTCAGGGCGTTTTGACGTTCTTGGGTCCCGATTCAATGTGGCGGGCCTTGCTGTCACCGCTGTTTTTGGACTTGCGCATAGCCTCTCGTACAATGGACACACTTGGCACTTCTCATTCACTACGCTTCTCGTAACGGGGCTATACGGTGCCATCTTCTTGTGGTTCCGGGAGAGAACAGGTAGTCTTGTCTTTCCTGTTGTTGCGCATAACACGGTCAATTTTGTGGGCCAATTGATATAGTTGCTAACAACGGCATGCACCTGTCGGCGCTTCGCACCGCAGGATCAGTACTTGAAAGTGGGTTGGGGTCGGCGTAACTCTTGAAAAAATAAAGGGACTTCTCCATAATCGGGAATTCAACAACAACCCCGAAAGGAGAGTCCC
>RFJU01000176.1 GCA_003694805.1 Candidatus Woesearchaeota archaeon
ATATATATACTTTATACCCGTTATTTATATAAAGTTCTTTGTTTTTCACAAAAAAAGCATGGAACAACGAAAACTCATCAAATTCGGCAACAACTCCTACGTCATCTCCCTCCCAAAAAAATGGGTCCAAGAAAACGCCCTCACCAAAGGCACACCCCTCTACATCCAAGAACAAGACAACACCCTCCGCATCACCAGCACCCGGCCAACACACCCCCACCAAGACAAAGAACTCCGACTAGACGGCAGCCAAGACCTTGAAGCCCTCAAGCTCAACATCATCTCCGCCTACATCAACAACTACAAACGCATCATCATCCTCAACCCTCGAGAAAAAGTCCACAACATCCGCAACATCCTCCACAACACCATCGCCCTCGAAATCATAGAACAAACACCCAACATCATCGTCGCCCAAGACTACCTCGACCTCGAAGAAATATCCATCCAAGAACTCCTCAAACAAAGCGACGTCCTCATTCGCAGCATGCTCTCAGACACCAACACACTCATCGCAAAAAAACAAACCTACAAAAACACTGCGTTCGCACAAGAAATATCCGAACGCGACGAAGACATCAACCGCCTCACCCTCCTCGCCCACAAAACCATCAAATACCGCCTCACGAAAGCAAATGAAGACGCCGTCGCCCTCCTCAACTTCTGGGAAACCACCAAAACCCTTGAAAAAATAGGCGACGAAATCAAACGCGTCGTACGCCTACTCATCCAGCGAGAACTACAACGCTACAAAGAACTCATCTACCTCCTGCGCGACGTGGAAACACACCATAGCAACATCATGGACATCTACTACGCCAACGACAAAGAAGGCGCCCTCCTCCTCGCAGCAAAAAAACACACAAGAATGGAGCAGGCAACCAAACTCTACAAAACATACCACAACAACCTCACCATCGCCACCTGCCTCACCCGCATCCTCATCATCCTCCAATACCAAAACATCCTCCTCCGCATGACGTACCAATAAACATCCACCAAGCGTCCGCCACGTTCACCCCCCCATCACCTGACCACGCCGCCTGGACGGACAGCCTGCTTCTTCACCCAAAAAAAAGTTTTCAAAAAAAAACTGAACCTTTAAATACCTCTTCTTGAAAAAAAGAAGCCATGCAAGAACTTCGCCGCTCAGCAGGATTTTGGACCATCGTCGCGCTCACCCTCACCTCCCTCATCGGCTCAGGCACGTTCTTCGGCATCAGCCTCGCAGCAAACCAAGCAGGCATCTTCTCCCTCGTCTCATGGCTCATCCTCGGCCTCATATCCATCTACGTCGCGGCCTGCTTCGGAGAACTCATCGCCATGTTCCCCAAAGCAGGAGGCGTCTACGAATTCAGCAAAGAAGCATACGGCATCACCACGAGCTACATCATGGGCTGGGTCGCGTGGATGGTCAGCAACGTCACCGCCGCGATCCTCATCGTTTCCTCTATTGACTACATCCTCCCCGCACAACTCAAACAACACCTCATCCCCATCAGCGTCGCCGTTATCCTCTTCTTCAACGCCATCACTTATTTCGGCATTGAAGCAAGCGGCGTCGTCCTCGGCATCTTCGCCTTCATAGGCGTCGGCGCGATCATCCTCTTCACCGTCCTCGGCTTCCTCCAATTCGACCCGCAACGAATCATCCCAAGCACGAGCCCAGGCTTGCTCGCCATCTTCGCAGCACTCTTCTTCATCTTAGAATCCCTCATGGGGTGGGAAAGCGCAGGCTACCTCGCAGAAGAAACGAAAAACCCAGAACGCGTCATCCCCAAAGCCCTCATGATTGCCACCTTCCTCTCAACCCTCATGGCTGTCGGCCTGGCCGCCGCCATCCTCGGCGCCGCCCCCCTCGACACCATCGTCCACTCCCCTCGCATTGTAGAGATCGTGGCGACAAACTACCTCGGCAACTCCTACAGCTTCATCATCCAAATTTCCATCTTCCTCGCACTCATCGGGTCCGCCCTGGGCGGCATCGTCGCCGCGCCACGCCTCCTCATGGCCCTTGCGCGAGACAAACTCTTCTTTGAATCCTTCGCAAAACTCCACCCCCGCTTCAACACCCCCCACCTCGCCGTCATCCTCCAAACCATCTTCACCATCCTCGTCGTCATCTTCACCGCCGGCATCTACAAATCCATGCTCAGCATCCTCGTCATCATGGCCCTCATCATGTACGTCCTCGTCATCATCATCATCCCCCTCTTACGCCACAAACAACCAAACCGGGACCGCCCCTTCAAAGTGTGGTTCGGCAAGACCGGCCCGTGGCTCATCTCCCTCCTCTACCTCGGCACCGTTATTTCCTGGACCATCCGCGAACCAGAAGCCCTCAGCCTCCTCAAGGTAACCGCCTCGCTCCTCGGCATCGGCATCCCCATCTTCCTCTTCCTCAGCTTCCACTACAACCCCGACTTCATAAGAAAATTCACCGACGCCGCCGCGCCACTCAACTATCTCCTTGAAAACATCTTCTTCCCAAAACGCCTCAGAGAAACAATAGTCTCATTTGAAAACCTGGAAGGAAAGACCATCCTGGAATACGGCGCGGGCGTTGGCACCCTCACTCTCCATCTCGCCCACAAAGTCGGACCAACAGGACGCATCATCGCAACAGACCATTCAGAAGCCTCGCTCAACATCCTCCGCCGCCGACTCAACAAACACGGCTTTCACAACATCCACACCATGCACGACCCCCACCACACCACACGAGTCCACCCCGGCGTCCCGAAGGTCGATTTCATCTTCTCCGTCGGGATGCTCAGCTACATGCAAAACCCCCTCAAAATCCTCAAGGAAATGCACAGCATCATCCCCGACCTGGGCAGGGTCTGCTTCGTCGAATACGTCAACCTCTTCGGCATCTTCCCCGACCCGCAATGGCTAAGCAACGAGGAACGCCTCAAAGAGCTCTTCAAAGAAGCAGGATTCTCCATACGCATCATACGAAAAAACGGCTGGTTTTGGAACTACCTCATCATCTACGCTATGAAAACAGGACACAACGTCCCCTTCATCTAACAAATCCTGCATTACAAAAAAAAACAAAAGGAAAGAAATAAAA